>DATJDT010000096.1:0-35500 GCA_035497275.1 Pedobacter sp. | reverse complement strand
TAATGAATCAGGCAATTTGAAATCGCCCCAGCCTATACCACTTAACAGCGGTAGTTTTAGCTGTTGCCTTAGCGAGTCTTTCTCATCTATTAGTTCTACGTATAATATTTTGCTGGCAGTAGTTAAAGCACTAGTTCTTGTATCAGTTACGTATGCCTTAAACCAAATATCATCTCCTATCGCGTAATATGGCTTATCTAAATGTAGATGTACTTTTTCTTGAGGATACTTTTTAGTGAATTCTTCTAACTTTTTTAATAATTCTGTAAATGGATCTTCAGCAGCTACAAAAGCAGAAATGGTAAGTGTGCTAATGAGCAACGCACAAAGGGCAAAAAACCTCGTCTTCATATTTGGATCTAAATAATAAAGCCTTAAGTTACAAAACCTAAGGCTTATTTTATATTAAATCTTAAAAAATTAGTTGGTTAAGCTAAAAGGTATTTTTCCACATCATGCTTTCAACAGGTTTAGTCGTTTTATTGTTGTATTTAGCATTGTCTTTTGTATTGTACATATTGGTAATGTCGCCATCAACAGCAAAGTAAATGAGCTGCCCGATAGGCATTCCCGCATAAATACGAACGGGTTGCGCACAAGAAATCTCTAAGGTCCAAGTGTTGCAAAATCCAACATCGCCTTTTCCAGCTGTTGCATGAATATCAATCCCTAATCTTCCTGTACTACTTTTGCCTTCGAGAAAGGGAACATGGGCATGCGTTTCTGTGTATTCTAAAGTCACCCCTAAATATAAGGTGCCAGGTTGCAATACAAAACCATCTTTTGGAATTTCGAAATGTTCAATTTTATTATGTGCTTTTGCATCCAATACACGATCTTTATAAGTAGCAAGATACTTGCCTAAATGCACATCATAAGAGTTTGTGCCTAAGCAATCGATTTTAAAAGGTTCTATAATGATGGTTCCTTTATCTATTTCTTGTAAGATGTGTTTATCTGAGAGGATCATTTTTAAGTATTTTGGACTAAATTATGATTAATTTAAGATACTTTTGCATTACTTTTTTAAATAAGAGATGCCCATAGTATATCGTAAAAATATTGACGAGCACACAAGTCTTGCAGTTTGGAAGATCGAAGAAACTGAGGAACAACTGCTTGCAGGTCTACAATTAAAGCAGCATGAACTTGATGTAATCGCATCTTTAAGCAACGGAAAGCGTGCTTTGCATTGGTTAAGTACCCGCCTACTTTTAAGAACAATGTTAAATACGGCAGATTATATCGATTGTCAAATGGACGATCATGGAAAGCCTTACTTAGTAAATTCTGATACACAGATCTCGTTAAGCCATTCATATGATTATGCCGCTGTAATTATGAGCAAGCATAAAAAAGTTGGCGTTGATATTGAATTGATCAAACATAAGATAAAAAGCATCAAGCATAAATTCTTATCGGATGTTGAATTAGCACAAAAACAGATTGGCGATAATACCAACGGCTTGTATGTTAGCTGGTGTGCTAAAGAGGCTATTTACAAATGGAATGGAAGAAAAGGATTAGAATTTAAACAACATATCCACATTAAACCTTTTAAACTCAAAGATGAAGGCATTTTGCAAGCAGTTGTAGAATTGCCAGAGGGTGTTAAATCATTAGATGTAAATTATTTTAAAACTGAAGATGGATATATGTTGGGTTATGTAGTAGCGCCGTAGTTATGAATAAAGCAACTAAATTTTTAGATTGGGGACTGATAGATTACCAAGAAGCTTGGGATAGACAGGAAGAAATATTCACAGGTACCGTTGCCTTGAAAACGAAGAATCGCACAGAAAGTACGGGACTTCCTACTTCAAATTATCTGGTGTTTTGTGAGCACCAGCATGTATATACTTTGGGGAAAAGTGGGCATCCAGAAAATCTTTTGTTAGATGAACAAGGCCTTAAGGAAAAACACGCCACCTATTATAAAATTAATCGTGGCGGCGATATTACCTATCACGGACCCGGACAAATAGTGGGCTATCCAATTCTGGACTTGGATAATTTTTTTACTGATATCCATTTGTATTTGAGAACCCTTGAAGAGGCAGTAATTTTAACCTTGGCCGATTATGGTATTAAAGCAGGGAGATATGAAGGCTTTACTGGTGTGTGGTTGGATGCCGACAATGAAAAGGCAAGAAAAATTTGCGCATTGGGTGTTCGCTGCAGTCGATGGGTAACTATGCATGGCTTTGCTTTCAATGTGAATGCAGATTTAAATTATTTTAAAAATATTGTGCCTTGTGGAATTGATGATAAAGATGTAACCTCAATGGAAAGAGAATTAGGTAAACCTTTACCTATGGAAGAAGTAAAAGAAAAGCTGAAAAGCCATGTTGCTGCACTCTTTAAAATGGATTTGTTCTGAGGCCTATTTCTTTAAAGGAACAGCGATTCGAAGTTGTTAAATTGTAACGAATACTTGTTTTTATTGCCATTATGTGTAATATTGAGCTGTAAAAAAACCATAACTGTGAATCCAAAAATTAGTCGTAAAACACCGTTAACATATCTTGCTTTAGGCGATTCTTATACCATTGGAGAAGCTGTTGCACAAAACGAATCATTTCCTTATCAGTTTGCTGCTCAATTGAAACTGAAAGGCCTTAATGTTGCTGATCCAAAAATAATTGCTAAAACTGGGTGGACAACCGATGAATTGCAGGCCGCCATTAAAGCAGAAAAGCTAACGCAGAATTTTGATATTGTTACTTTACTAATTGGGGTGAATAACCAATACCGGGATTATTCGAAAGAAATTTATCGGAAGGAGTTTAAGGAATTGCTGCAGACTGCCCTTAACTTTGCAGGAGGGAATACGGATCGGGTTTTTGTAATTTCTATACCCGACTGGGGCGTAACACCATTTGGCTTAGCGAGCGGAAGAGATGTAAAAGTTATCGCTGCTGAGATAGATGCATTCAATGCCATCAATAGAGAAGAGACTTTAGCTTTAAGCATAAGTTATACCGACATAACTCCTAGTTCGCGAAAGGCTGCTACAGATTTATCACTAGTTGCTAGCGATGGACTACATTATTCTGGTAAGATGCATTTACAATGGATTTTTAACATTCCGGTAAACTTATAGGGATGTTGGTTGCTAGTCCTCCATCAGAAGTTTCTTTGTATTTGGAGTTCATGTCTAATGCTGTTTCCCACATGGTATTTACTACAGCATCCAAACTTACTTTCGCTTTATCAGGGTTGCTTTGCAATGCGAGCTGACTGGCAGTAATTGCCTTTATGGCGCCCATGGTGTTACGTTCAATACAAGGCACTTGCACCAAGCCTCCTATAGGGTCGCAGGTTAGGCCCAAATGATGTTCCATTGCAATCTCCGCTGCCATAAGAACTTGTCTCTGGGAACCGCCTAGGCATTCAGTTAAGGCTGCTGCGGCCATGGCAGAAGAAACACCTATTTCGGCCTGACAGCCACCCATTGCTGCGGAAATGGTAGCTCCTTTTTTAAAAATGCTCCCCACTTCTGATGCACATGCAATAAATTGGATAATTTTATCTTCCTTATAACCATCGCAGAAAGCAATAAAATAATGAAGTACTGCCGGAATTACGCCAGCAGCTCCGTTTGTTGGTGCAGTAACCACTCGACCAAAGGCTGCATTTTCCTCATTTACCGCAAGGGCGAAGCAGCTTACCCAATCTAAAATATAATTGAATCCATTTCCTCCAGTTCGAATGGCATCTATCCAGCTATCATAATCAGAATAGGTTTTGCCAGCTAATAACTTTTTGTTTAAGGCTGCAGCTCTTCGGGCTACGTCTAATCCTCCCGGTAAAAAACCAGCAGTATGACAGCCTCTATAGATGCATTCCTTCATCACTTGATAATGCTGTAGAATACCTTTTTTTGTAACTGCTTCTGGTCGCCAGGCTGCCTCATTTTCCATTACAATTTCGCTTACCTTTAAACCCGTTGATAGACACCAGTGCAAAAGCTCACTCGCTTTTTCTACAGGAAAGGGAAGATCTACCTGTTCTTTCTCACTTCCATTTTCGCCGTCTTTTACTACAAAGCCCCCGCCAATGGAATAATATGTTTCTGAAAATGCCTTTCCAGAAGCTAAAAATGCTTGAAATGTAACTGCATTTGGATGAAAAGGTAGGCTCTCAGCGAATAAAAAGATTAAATCATCCGCATAGGAGAACTCGATCTTTTTTGTCGCAGCTAATGCTAGCTCTTTAGTTTGCTTGATGTTTTCCACCGTACTATCAATCTGATTTACATCAAAAGTAACCGGATCACCCCCTGCTAAACCTAATAAAATAGCGATATCAGTACCATGCCCCCTACCAGTTTTAGCAAGTGAGCCATAGAGCAATATCTTTACTTGAACTACATCGTTTAATAAATCCAGTTTTTTTAAGGAGTTTGTAAATTGTTGGGCTGCACGCCAAGGTCCCAGCGTGTGAGAACTTGAGGGGCCTATTCCTATTTTAAAGATATCAAAAACTGAGATTTGTTCATTTGGCATATGCAAATTTACGATTATATCTGTTTTATCGTTTATCTTCGCTCCCATAAAAGTAATTATGAAAAAAGTTTACCTCTTTGTTTGCGTATATTTTGTGCTTACTAGTATCCAAGCACAAAAAAAACAAAATGTTTATTTCTTTAAAAATAATGGTAAGGAGGTACAGCTAAAAGATAGTGCAGATTTTATCAGGATAATCCAAGAGCCTGACTCGGGAGAAACAGATTTTGTATTTCAAGAATTTTATGCAAATGGCAAACGAAAAACGGCAGGCAAAGTTTCTTCGTTTGATCCAAGGCTAGTATTTGAAGGGGTAGTGGTGAAGTATAATCCCGCGGGGAGAAGAGAAGATGTGACAACCTATAAAAATGGAATGCCATTGGGGATGGCTTATCGATATTTTGAAAATGGGAAAATACATAAACAAATAGAGTATTTAGCGTTTAATCCCAGTCCGCCTACTTCCACTATCTTCCCTCCCGAAAGTGCAATATTTAACCCATATGTTAAATTAATTTATCTTGTTGATTCTCTTGGTGTGGAGTTAGTTAAAGATGGAAATGGACATGTTATTGAAGTGAATGGAACTGGTAAAGGGCAGACTATCGAAGAGGGAGATTATAAAGAAGGCGTTAAGCATGGAGTTTGGAAGGGAAGTGGAATGCAACAAGAGTCTAGTTTTGTGGAGACATACGAAATGGGAAAGTCTATGGGCGGCGAATCAAACATTGATGGTGTACAGTATAAGTATGTGACTGCTTTTGATGCTCCTCAGTATAAAGGAGGCATTCAAAAATTTTATGAATATATTAGCCACACCATGAAGTATCCAGCAGATGCTGTGAAGGAGCGGGCCACTGGTACTGTTTACTTAGAGTTTACCATTGAAAAGGATGGAAGTATAACTGAAGTAAAGGTGAAAAGAGCCGTTCATCCCTCACTAGACTATGAAGCACAACGCGTGGTAAGATTCTCACCAAAATGGATTCCTGGAAAAATTAGAGGCGTTCCGGTGAGGGTAAGATATAATATCCCTATTAAATTTTCAATACCTTTTTAAATAGAATGTAGTAGCGGCGTCTTGATCCGCTAAATTAAATATAATTACACATGAAAAAAATTACCCTTATTGTTATTCTTTTAGTAAGTTGTTTCTGCGGCTTTGCGCAACATTATCAAGCACCAACCGACCCAAAAGTTGCAGCCAAGTTAGCTCAATGGAGCGATAAAAAGTTTGGTTTATTTATGCACTGGGGTATTTATGCCGTGCCGGGGATTATAGAAAGCTGGAGTATTTGTAATGAAGAATGGATTTCTCGAGATAGCACTATAGCATACGACGATTATAAGAAATGGTATTTTGGATTAAACAAACAATTTAATCCTACCAAATTCGATCCTACAATTTGGTCTAGTTATGCCAAAAAAGCGGGTATGCAGTATGTAGTTTTCACAACTAAGCATCATGATGGTTTCGCAATGTTCGATACAAAACAATCTAACTATAAAGTGACAGCGTCTGACGTGCCTTTTCACAGTAATGCAAAAGCAAATATTGCTAAAGAAGTGTTTAATGCTTTTCGGAACGATGGGTTTATGATTGGTGCATATTTCTCAAAGCCCGATTGGCACAGTGAATATTATTGGTGGCCAATGTATGCCACACCCGATCGAAATTATAATTACGATATCACTAAACACCCATGGCGTTGGGAGCAGTTTAAAAAATATACCTATAACCAAATAGAGGAGTTGATGAGTGATTATGGTAAAATGGATATTTTATGGTTAGATGGAGGTTGGGTAAGGCCAAAAGGGACTATTAACGAAGAAGTATTATCATGGGGTATGCCAATACCAGCAGCTGGACAGGATATCAATATGCCTAAGATTGCAGAAATGGCAAGATCGAAGCAGCCGGGATTGATTATGGTAGATCGTACGGTTCATGGTCAATACGAAAATTATCAAACACCAGAACAAAAGATCCCAGAAAAACCATTAGACTATCCTTGGGAAACATGCATGACCATGGGCGGGGCGTGGGGTTATGTGCCCAATGATAATTATAAAAGTACGAATACCTTAGTTCACTTGTTAATTGATATCGTTGCTAAAGGTGGAAACTTCTTGCTTGATGTGGGCCCTAAACCTGATGGCACGTTCCCTGAGCCAGTTCTACAACGGTTAACGGAGATAGGCAATTGGATGGATATTAATAAAGAAGCAATCTACGAAACCGTTCCGATTGCTCCTTATAAAACTGAACAAGTATGTTTTACCAAAAGTAAAAACGGCAGTATTTACGCCCTACAGCTAATTGCCGAAGGTAAGGAAATGCCAACTTCTCTTGTGATTAAAGGAATACCACTTGCGCCACGAAAAGTTACTTTGCTAGGCTTAAAAACAGCGGTTAAATGGAAAAAGGTTGGGGATGATTTGCAGATCACCTTGCCAAAGAGCGTAAAAAGTTTAAAGCACGCTTTGGTGTTTAAAATGAGCTAGGAATTAAAAATCGAATTCGAGGATTTTATGATCCCTCAACATTTTATCTACAAATTTTTTGTGGTTTTTAGGGCTTCCAACTGCTGTCCACGAACCGCTAATGATGCCGTTGGCCAGCTCTTGTTTGCCACGATGTAGTTTTAATTTAGAGGTCCTAATATAATCTTCGTAAGTATCTAGACTTTCGTTTTCATATTTTTTTACAATACGATAAGTTCTTTTCGTCCAATGACGCTCTACGAAATTTTCTACGAAAGGAAAAATTAACAGCGCCGCTAAGACAACTGCCGTGACACCAATGGATTGTACATAATATCCGCCGCCAATGGCCATTCCTATAGCGGCTACTATCCATATGACGCAAGCTGTTGTTAGCCCTTTTACCCTGTTTTCTTCTTTAAAAATTACGCCAGCACCTAAAAACCCTATTCCAGTTACGATATTGGAAGCAATACGGTCTTGGCTATTTAATCCGATTTTGATAGAAAGAAGGGTAAATAGGGTGGAGCCTAAACCAATCATGATCATTGTTTTTAAGCCAGCCTGCTTACCTCTAAATTCTCTTTCCGCACCGATTAATCCGCAAAGTAACGTTGCCATCAGAAATTTATTCACTTCACTTTGTGTAATAAAATGAGCGCTGTCTAGGTAATCTTGGATCAACAAAAGCATATGCATATAATATTTTTTCTAATATAAGTTAAAAGTGTGCTATTTTGTTTAGACTCCCCCCAATTCCCCTACCACTTTGTCAATCTTTAAAGATTGACAAAGTGGTAGGGGATTACCGTATTCGAGACTACGTATGAAGCAAAAATCCCTCAAAACTTTCGCCTTGAGGGATTATATTAAGTTTAATGAAAAACGATTGGATTACATCATGCCACCCATGCCGCCGCCGCCCATTGGTGGGTGTGCGTGACCTGCATCAGCTGCCTCTGGCTCATCGGCCAAAACAACTTCTGTAGTTAATAGCATAGCTGCAATTGATGCTGCATTTTCCAATGCTACACGACCAACTTTAGTTGGATCGATTACACCAGCGCCGATTAAGTTTTCATATGCATCAGTACGTGCATTGTAACCAAAATCTGCTTTACCTTCTTTTACTTTCTGAACTACGATAGAACCTTCGATACCAGCATTCTCGCAAATCTGACGTAATGGTTCTTCTATCGCGCGACGAATGATTTGAATACCTGTGTTTTCATCATCATTCACACCTTTTAAGCCAGCTAAAGCTTCAACTGCACGAATGAAAGCAACACCACCACCAGCAACGATACCTTCTTCAACAGCGGCACGAGTTGCGTGTAATGCATCATCAACACGGTCTTTTTTCTCTTTCATTTCTACCTCACTTGCAGCACCTACATAAAGTACAGCAACACCACCAGAAAGTTTAGCTAAACGCTCTTGTAATTTTTCTTTATCGTAATCAGATGTAGTAGTTTCAATCTGAGCTTTGATTTGATTAACGCGAGCTTTGATGTCTTCAGATTGACCAGCACCGTTAATTACAGTTGTATTGTCTTTGTCAACCACAACTTTTTCTGCAGAACCTAAATATGTTAAGTCAGCATTTTCTAATTTATAACCTCTTTCTTCAGAAATCACGATACCGCCAGTTAAGATTGCGATATCTTCTAACATTGCTTTTCTTCTGTCGCCAAAACCTGGAGCTTTAACAGCAACAACTTTCAGTGAACCACGAATTTTATTTACTACTAAAGTAGCTAAAGCCTCGCCATCTAAATCTTCAGAGATAATTACTAATGGTTTACCAGTTTGTACAGTTTTCTCTAGAACAGGCAACAATTCTTTCATGTTGCTGATTTTTTTGTCGTAGATTAAAATCTAAGGGCTTTCAAATTCCGCTTCCATTTTGTCGGCATTGGTTACAAAGTATGGAGATAAATAACCTCTATCAAACTGCATACCTTCCACAGTTTTAACTTCAGTTTCAGTACCTTTTGCTTCTTCAACAGTGATCACACCATCTTTACCTACTTTTTTCATTGCCTCAGCAATCAAAGCACCAATAATTTCATCGTTATTAGCAGAGATAGATGCTACTTGTTTAATTTTGTTGTTGTCATCACCAACGGCTTGAGACTGCTCTTGTAAGTTAGCTACTACAGCAGCAACAGCTTTGTCGATACCACGTTTCAAATCCATTGGATTTGCACCAGCAGCAACATTTTTAATTCCAGCAGTCACAATTGCTTGGGCTAAAACAGTAGCGGTTGTTGTTCCATCACCCGCAATATCAGCAGTTTTTGAAGCAACTTCTTTTACCATTTGAGCACCCATGTTTTCAATTGGGTCTTTTAATTCTATTTCTTTAGCAACAGTTACACCATCTTTTGTGATGGCTGGTGAACCAAATTTCTTATCGATAATTACATTACGGCCTTTTGGACCCAAAGTTACTTTTACAGCATTCGCTAAAATATCAACACCTCTTTTCAGAGCGTCTCTAGCTTCAACGTTATATTTTACTTGTTTTGCCATTTTCTTATTGTTAGAATGTTTTTATAATGTTCCTAAAATATCAGAATCTCTCATGATTAAATACTCAGTACCTTCAATGGTAACTTCAGTACCGCCATATTTGCTATATAAAACTTGATCACCAACTTTAACACTTAGTGGGATTAAATTTCCGGTTTGGTCAGCATATTTACCTGGACCAACGGCTACAACAACACCTTGTTGTGGTTTTTCTTTAGCTGTATCAGGGATATAAATACCAGAAGCTGTTTTTTCTTCTGCAGCAGCAGCTTCAACAACTACTCTATCTGCATTAGGTTTAAAGTTCAAAGCCATAAATACTCTTTATTTTTTAGTTTTAATAATTGAATTAATTCGTATTTCTTTTATACGATATAATTGTTTTATCAGTTTTTATGCCAAGCCTGTTTTGCTTGCCAAATTTACATTAGCTGTCAGTTTATGTTTAGGTAATGAAATTCTAGGTGTCAGTCTGGCAGTAGAACAGCGGTTGATATGTGTTTGGGAAGTCTTCGGGAAAACACTGCTTTTGTTCGGGAAGTCTTCGGGAGTTGTTCGGGAAAAAGGGCTATTTGTTCGGGAAGTGTTCGGGAAAGGTGCGAGAAGCGTTCGGGAAGCGTTCGGGAAGTCCTCGGGGTCGTCACGAAGAAATGTCGACCCCTTCACGACTGTGTTACGACGGTGGTATTATCCCTTCTCGAAACATAAACAATGCTAGGCCGAATAACGGTTGTAAAAAAAAACTCTCTAGCCTATGGCTAGAGAGTTTTCATGATCTGTATTTCACAAATCATTAATGTCAATTTATTTTTTTGTAGTATCGCCAGTTTTTGCTGGAACTGCACTCGAGCTCGCAGCGCCATTTCCAATTGGAGAAGGTGTTGCTGTTTTGTCAAGTTGGTTTTGAACTTTAGAAGTTCCGCCTGTTGCACCACCACCAGATTTACCTACAGTTGTAATCGCTAAAGAAACAATTACAATTAGGGTTAACAATACCCAGGTTCCTTTTTCAAGCACATCGCCTGTACGTTGTACGCCAAACATGTTACTGCCCGATCCGCCAGTAGCTAAGCCACCACCTTTAGGGTTCTGAATAAGTACGAATAAGCCAAGGGCGATACAAAAAATAATTAATAAGATAATCAATAAGGTTGTCATGGTATAGTATGTTGTTAAATTTTCTTTTCTAAAGATTGGATAAGGTCGGCAAAGTAACGGCTTTTTTCTGGAAATTTCAAACTTAATTTTTCATAAGTATCTATTGCCTTGTGATAAAGCATTTGCTCAATATAAATGGCTGCTAAAGTTTCCGAAACTAAATCGTAGTTATCCTCAGCACTTTTCTTCGCCTTGTTTTCGGTATTGATCTGTTCGGCCTTTAAGGCTTTAATTTGTGGATCATTTTTAATAAATGAATCAATAAGGTCTATTCCTTTTGGCTGTGCTTGAAGACTGATAGGCCCCCGTTTCGCCTCATCACCAACATTAAAAGGTGTTTGCAAATGGAAAATATGTTCTACATATTGGTGCTGAAGCTCACCGATAGGTGCTTCTTGTTGCTGCTTAGGTGTAACGTAAGGTTGAAATATTTGCTCGTGTTCTTTACGTGTTTTAGCTAACCACCATAAAAAAGTATAAGGCAATTTATCGTCATCGTATTTACTTACTGTACTTTGGGCTTCTGCCTCCTGGTTATATTCTTCTGGCTGAGTAACAACAACAATGCTATCCTCTTTATGAAGAGGGTCGGTCTGCTCTGTGCTGAAATTCTTTTCAAAGGCAAAGAAATCCGATGATACAATGCTTTCAATAGCCAGTTCATTTGGGATAATGTCTTCAACTTTGTCTATTTGAGTTTCAAACAAAGAAGAATCTACTTCCGCAATCTCTTCAAAGATTTCTTCCTGTTCACTTTCTTCCTGTTTAAAAGAAGTTTGCTCAAACTCGCTAATTTCTTCAAAGGTTTCTTGCTCATCATTAACGCTATTTGTTGAGAAGGGTTTAACGTCAACAGTTATGTCAACTAACGTTTCCGGCCTGAACATCATTTGATAAGTTAATGTTCCACCATTATAAAGGCTTGCGTTTGCTAATGTATGCGTGTAATTGGGCGTAGTTTGACTTGCTTTAGCTAAAAGCAAGTGTAAAGGCTGATAAAATGGGTAGGCTTTTATCAAATCTGTTAACAAATCAATATGCTCATCCGAAACCATTGTTGGCTTTGCAAGTAAATCTGTTAGTTGTTGTTTGATTTCGATAGTTAGCTCCATGTTGTTGCTAAGTTAACAATTGAAAGTAGAAATTCTCTACCATTGTGCAAATGCAGCGTTAAAAATATTTTCTGTAAGCTGATCGATTATTTTTTTATTTAATGATTGTTGATAAGCACCAGCGAGCGGTTGTCCAGCTTGAAAGTCGGTAAAGGCGGTGAAACTAGTTTCAAAAGGTTTTGAACTTCCTTTAATGGTGGTAGTATATTTAACCATTACCGTAATGGTTAACCGGGTAGCTCCTGCCACAGGTTTGGTATTGTCCTGGATGGCGATCGGCCTGATGTCATAATCCGTTATTTTCCCCTCAAACTTGGCTTGTGCACCATTTTTACTAATATTTAGTTTGCTCTGGGTACGAATGCGGGTCATAAAGGCTTCTGTAAGCGTATTACTTAGTGTTGGATCAACCAGTGGGGCCAAATTCTCAAAAACAGGTACTTCTACTGTTTTCAGCTCAAGAGGGATCGATGCCCCGTTAAATTTATAGCTACAACTGCTAAGGATAAGTATAATACAAGCTAATAATATTCTCTTCATTGATTAGTTTTTTCTAATTTAACTCAAATTGAGCTCTTTTATTTTACGATAAAGCGTCCGCTCTGAGATACCTAATTCTTGTGCAGCAAATTTACGTTTACCCTTATGCTTTTTTAATGCCTTCTTGATCAAATCAGATTCTTTATCAATTAGCGATAAAGACTCTTCAATTTCTTCTGCATCATGGGCATAATTATATTCATTAGGCACATTTTGAGTTGGATGTTTAATGGTTAAAGTAGCCTCATTGCTGCTTGGCAAATCTACTTCTTGATAAAGCTGGTTAATATATTGAGGGTTATCGGCCATGATATGCGAAGTATTGCCGCCATTTTGAATAATTTCGGCAACGAGTTTTTTCAATTCCATCATGTCCTTTTTCATGTCGAAAAGCACTTTATACAAAATATCTCTTTCAGAGAAATCTTCCTTATTGCTCCCGTTAATTGCCATGGGTAAATTACTTCCCGCCTCATTCGGGATATAATTAAGCAAAGCTTGTGCACTAACGTTTCTATCCTTCTCCAGTACACAAATCTGTTCTGCAATATTTTTCAATTGTCTAACATTTCCAGGCCAGCTATAATTGCTTAACATTTGAATGGCCTCTGGTTCCAGGTTAATACCTGGACTCCGGTATTTGTCACTAAAATCAGCAGCAAACTTGCGAAATAATAAGTAAATATCTTCTTTACGCTCATTCAGTGCAGGAATTCGCAAAGGCACTGTGTTTAAGCGGTAATATAAATCTTCTCTGAACTTGCCAGATTTAACGCGGTTATATACATCAACGTTTGTGGCTGCAATAATTCGAACGTCCGTTTTTTGAACTTTTGAAGATCCTACACGTAAATATTCTCCACTTTCTAAAATACGTAATAAGCGAGCTTGAGTACCTAACGGTAATTCCGCAACTTCATCTAAAAAGATTGTCCCTCCGTTAGCTACTTCAAAATAGCCTTTACGAGCTTCGTGGGCACCTGTAAAGGATCCTTTTTCATGACCAAATAATTCTGAGTCTATCGTTCCTTCCGGAATGGCTCCGCAGTTAACCGCAATAAAAGCGCCATGCTTACGAGCACTCATTTGATGGATAATGTGAGAGAACACTTCTTTTCCACTGCCACTTTCTCCAGTAATTAGCACCGACATATCTGTTGGTGCAACTTGTCTGGCAGTATCGATGGCACGGTTTAATAGCGGTGAACCACCAATTATCCCAAACCTATTTTTAATGTCTTGTATGTCCATTTAGTATCAAGTATTTAGTGTCAAGTATCAAGACTGGGTGCAGAATTTCAACCTTTAAACTATTGTTCCGATCAGCGTTGCTGATGTACATCTCTCTATATAAACATTGGCATAGTCACCTGGTTTTACAGAATCAACAACAGGGAAAACTACCATTGCATTTTCATCATTGCGGCCTCTATATTCTTTGTCCGATTTTTTTGAAAACCCTTCAATTAAAACCTTTACCGTTTTGCCAACAAAGTCTTCTAAACAGGCTAATGAATCCTCCTGCTGCTTTTTGAAAATTTCTGCTAACCGTCTTGCCTTTACATCTTCCGGAACATCATCAGTATATTTTCTGGCAGCCAAAGTTCCCGGACGCTCCGAATAAGAGAAGGTATATGCGAAATTATATCTTGCATAATCCATAATACTTAAAGTATCCTGGTGTTCTTCTTCAGTTTCGGTACAAAAACCGGCAATAATATCAGCTGAAATAGCGCAGCCAGGAATAATGCGACGAATAGCATCAATTCTGTTCATGTACCACTCGCGCGTGTAGGTGCGATTCATCAATGCTAAAATTCTCGAGTTTCCAGATTGTACAGGCAAATGGATATAGTTACAGATGTTGTCATATTTAGCTATGGTATACAATACTTCATCGGTAATATCTTTAGGGTGAGAAGTAGAAAAGCGAACTCTTAAATCAGGACTAATATTAGCAACTTCAGCTAGCAACTGAGCGAAATTAATAGAGTCAACATCCATCATCTCGTTTTCGTTTCTACGTGTGCCGGGCAAGTCTGTTTTATTGATAAGCGCTTCTAATAATGCGTCGCCCGTTAGGGTATTCATCTCGTCCGCTAAGTCGTCCTGTACCACCTTATTTTCTTTGGGCTTGCTCCAATGATAAGAATCAACATTTTGTCCTAATAAAGTTATTTCACGGTAGCCATTGGCAAACAGATCTTTGGCTTCCGCAATAATAGAATGGGGATCTCTACTGCGCTCGCGTCCACGTGTAAATGGTACTACACAAAATGAGCACATATTGTCACAACCACGCATAATGGTAACAAAAGCAGTGATGCCGTTGCTGTTTAATCTAACCGGACTAACGTCGGCATAAGTTTCTTCACGAGATAGAATTACATTTACGGCTTTATGCCCTTCTTCTACCTGACTTATCAATCCAGGCAAATCGCGATAGGCATCTGGTCCCACAACCACATCAACCAATTTTTCCTCCTCTAAAAATTTAGCTTTTAATCTCTCGGCCATGCAGCCTAATACGCCTACTATTAATTTGGGATTTCTTCTTTTTTCTACACCAAATTGAGACAGCCGATTACGAACACGTTGTTCTGCATTCTCGCGGATTGAACAAGTATTTATGAAAATTACATCAGCCTGATGGTAGTCTCCAGTAGTTTCAAATCCTGTATCAGCCAAAATTGAGGCTACAATCTCGCTATCAGCAAAATTCATCTGACAGCCATAACTTTCTATATAAAGTTTCCTTCCATCTGCTTTTACCGGGGCATCAATTACTAAAGCTTCACCTTGGCGCTCTTCATCGTGGGTCTTATCTGTTAGCTGTAAATCAATCATCAATATCAATAATTATGGGCATCAAAAGTAATGAATTTAATTGATAAATGACAAATTGTCATAACATATTAAGGTCAATAATTACCAGCTCAGTTGCTTATATTTGATTTTATTTAACTCGTTAGTTATGCATACCTCCCCGCTTAAGGCCGTTTTCTTACTTGTTCTTTTTCCTTTTATTGGTTATACTCAGGCTAATTATACCATCAAGGGATTTGGTAAAGGATTTAAAGAAGGAGATAAGATTTTTCTGTTATACAGAGAACCTGGGAGGAGCGTCTCTACAGCAGATTCGACAATTGTTAAGAACGGTGCATTTGAGTTCAAAGGAGCTATTACCAATATTGTTACCGGAGGTATATATCGAAATATCAATCCGGTATACAGTAATACAGTTAAAGATTCATTCAGATTTTACGTAGAGCCGGGAAATATTAGGATGCAGTCATCAGATACCTTAAACAATATGGTAGTTACCGGAACACCTTTGAATGATGATTATATGAGGTTAGTAAACGAATTAAAACCTTTCACGAGTCAACAAAGAAAATTAAAAATGATTGACGACCTAAGTGAGGAAGAACAAAATGACTCAGTTTTAGTCGCAACACTGAAAAGAAAATGGGAAGATTTGAATAAACAAATCCTTCCTGTGCAATTAAATTTCATTAAGCGAAATGCCAACTCTTATGTGAGTTTAGTTACCTTAAATTCCTTATCAGTATATCCAAAGTTATTACCAGTAGTGGAAGAAACATTTACTTTGTTAAGTCCAGCCCTCCAAGCAAAGCCAATGGCCCAGGATATTATCCGACGAATTGAATTTGCTAAAAAGATAACCCTGGGTATGATGGCGAAAGACTTCGCCCAAAGAGATGTTAATGGAGAAATGATTAAGCTTTCAAGCTACAAAGGTAAATATGTATTGGTAGATTTCTGGGCCTCGTGGTGCTTGCCTTGCAGGGAAGAAAATCCTAATGTTATCTCGGCATATCAAAGATATCAAGCAAAGGGATTTACAGTTTTAGGTGTATCTCTTGATGATAAAAATGGAAAAGCAGCATGGCTTAAAGCGATTAAGGATGACGGTTTGTTGTGGACAAATGTTAGTGATTTGAACGGCTGGAAAAATGAAGCTGCAGTACTTTACGGAATTACCGCTATACCTGCTAATGTATTAATTGACCCTAGTGGTAAAATTATAGCGAAAGACTTAAAAGGAAAATCGCTTAACGAAAAGCTGGCTTCAATCTTCGGTAATTAGCAATCAAACCTTTTGCTTTTCAAAATGTTGTACCCTCACAAATAACGTTTATGGGTTTACACAAGAAGAGCACGATCTGGATCTGGATTGGAAGTATTTTAGGAGCAATAATTTTAATAGTTGGTATAGCTGCCATCTATCTAAGCTCGCAATGGAAACCCGTACTTACTCAAAAAATCAAGGAGGGCGTTTATACAAGCTCACACGGTTTATACAACATTAATTTCAAAGATATACATCTCAACCTACTTACCGGTAGCGTAGTTTTTGATACGATTACACTCATGCCAGATACGATTGCCTATCATAGATTGAAACTTATCAAGAAGGCGCCAACTCATTTGTTTAGGATCAAAGCAAACCATTTAAAACTGAGTAGAGTAGGTATGATAACTGCTTATTTTAAGAAACGGATTAGCATGAATGCAATAATTCTCGATAATCCCTCTATCGATATGATTTACCATAAGGTGCCAAAGAGAATAGACACAAATCTAAATGATAGCACACTTTATCAACAAATCGCAAAGTCTCTCAAATCTATCCAAGTTTTAAATATAAAAATAATAGATGCCGACTTCGACTATTATAGTGGGTTAAAAAAGCTCAATGCAGTAAAGCATTTATCAGTGAATGTAAAAGACGTTTTGATTGATTCGGCCTCACAATACGATACAACTAGAGTGTTAAATTCAAAAAACATCGGTTTTGAATTAAATGGTTATCAATCCTTAACAAAGGATAAAATGTATACGCTTAAAATAGACTCGGTGAGCGGATCTATTAGCAGTCGGACGCTCACAGTAAAAGGGCTAAAATTAATCCCGATGTTTCCAGATTTAACTTTTAGTAGAAAGTATGCAACACAAAAGGACAGATATGATTTTAACTTTAGTAGCATTGAGGCTACTGGTGTAGATTTTATCAAGTTAAGCAATGATGGAAACTTGTCCGCTCAACTGGTAACAATTGGTCCCGCCAAAGTAGGGGTTTTCTTAAACCGATCGCTTCCATTGCCAGATTTTGATAAGGGTAGGAATTATCCCCATAATGCCTTGAAAAGGTTGCCCATGGAAACAATCGTAGAAACGCTAAGGTTGAGTAAAGTTGATATTGCCTATACCGAATTTAATCCAAAAACTAAGGATAGAGGGACGCTGAAACTGGAGAATTTAACAGGACGGATTCTTAATTTGACCAATGATCCATTACAATTATCCAAGAATAATCACGCAAATGCAGATTTAACGACACACATATTTGGTGTGGGTAAATTAAATATGAAAATAGATTTCAATTTAACAGATGCAGCCGCTTCGTTCAGTTATATTGGCCATGTTAGCCCTTTTAACATGCGGGTTTTAAACCCGCTCTCAAAAGCCCTAGGTGAAGTGGAAATTGAAAGTGGAAATGTAAAACAAGTAGATTTCAATATCGCAGCCAATGAACATGGTGCTAAAGGGGAAGTCAAATTTTTATATACAGACTTAAAGATCAAACTTTTGAAGGAGGATGAACAGGGTAAAGCAGAGAAAAAGGGGCTACTTTCATTTTTAGCAAATACCTTATTGATCAAAGATGAAAACCCGTCGAAAGGAGAACCTGTAAGAACGGCAAATATTGTCATGAATAGGGTTCCACAAGCCTCTTTCTTTAATTTAATGTGGAAAAGTGTTTTTGTAGGAATTAGGGAAATTGTAGGGATCGGTGCCATTCCAATGAAACCAATGGCGAAAGCTAACATCAGTAAAAAGGAAGAAAGGCAACAGAAAAGAGCGGCTAGGCGTGCAGCGCGTAAAAAAAGTTAAAATAGGTTAATTCACTAGGTTGATATGAAGCTGAAAACGTATATTGGAGCAACAAAAGGTTAAAAGTTAATGAATGAGAAAAATCAGAAAAGAATAAGATTTTTAAAATGGCTATTGGGTATTGTGCTATTTTGTTCGTTGATCACAGTAGCTGCTTCATGGTATATTAGCGTAAAACTAAAACCTTTAATTCGAAAAGAGATCGCCGAATTGGTAAATAAATCAACCCACGGATTGTATCGAATCGAGTTTACAACCATACACACTAACTTTGTTACGGGTTCGGCATCGATAACCGATGTGAAAATTAGTCCAGATACAAATGTCTTTAAAAACCTTGTAGCGCAAGAAAAGGCGCCTAATAACTTATATTATATCGCGTTAAAAAAATTATCTATAAGGAGATTTCACCCCTTTGCGATGTATTTCAATAAGGAAGCCAAAATAGACTTATTGCTGTTTGACAAACCGAATGTAACCATGGTGAACAAACATTTTGAGTTTAATGAAGATAGGCCGCCACGACCACGTAGGTCTCCTTATGATTACATTGCTAAACTATTTAAGTCACTACGTATCGAGGTTGTTGATTTTAAAGATGCAAACTTCAAGTATGTAAATAATAATGATTCAATACCAGAGATCGATTCAGTTGCGAACCTTAATGTAACATTGAAAGATTGGTTGATTGATGAGAATTCATCGAAAGATACAAGTAGACTTTATTTACTAAAGGATATTGCCATTAATGTAAATAACTATACCTACGCAACACCCGATAGCATGTATTTCCTGAAGTTAGATCAGTTAGACTTTACTGCTTCAAGTGGAAAGCTGAATATTAAACAATTTGCTTTAGAGCCAAGATATAGTGCCGCAGATTTCGCTAAAGTAAATGGTTATGCTAGAGATAGATTTACCATTAAGCTTAATAATTTGGCTATTGATGGACTAAACCTTCCTGCTTATATCCAAAAGCAAGAATTAATTGCACAACAGATGCATATTACCGACGGCTCGGTGGCAGTGTACAATAACAATAGTTACCCTAAACGTAAAGTTGATAAAACTGGAAAATTTCCCCATCAGCTGTTGCAAACGCTAAAAGCAAAGTTAAACATCAAAAAAATTAACCTAAACAATATTGATATCAGCTTTGCTGAATTTGATAAGGATAGCAGACAAACAGGTAAACTTACCTTTGAAAAAACTAGTGGCGTTATTTTAAACGCAACAAATATGCCGAAAGAAGAGGCCCGGAATCCTATTATGACCGCCAATTTAGAAAGCTATATGATGGGCCAGGGGAAGTTGATGGTAACTTTTAATTTTGATTTAAACTCTCCCATCGGGGCATTTAATTACAATGGTGCTTTAACCAATTTAGATGGTAAAACATTGAATCAGCTAACTAAGCCGCTGGGAATGGTACTAGTTAAAAAAGGCGAGATCAGAAAATTGGACTTTTCAATCCGAGCAGATGAAAATGTAGCAAAGGGTAAAGTAGATTTTACTTATAACGATCTGTCAGTTGCTTTAATGAAGAAAGAAGAAGGGAAAGAGAGATTAGTTAGACAAGGCTTAATCTCCTTTCTAGCTAATAATTTAATCATTTATTCTGATAATCCTAGCAAGGACGGAAAATTTACGTCTGCAGCTATCAACTACAAACGAGAAATTACAGCTTCATTCTTTAATTATATTTGGAAAACCCTTTTTCAGGGTGTGAAATATAGCGTAGGAGTTACGCCGCAGAAAGAGGCTGAAATTAAGGCTCAAATTGCCAAGTTTGAACAAATGAAGGCTGATAGGGATGAACGTCGATTGAGAAGGCAATTGCGTAAAAGTAAAAAGCCCCACAATTGAAAAAGCAAGGATAAAATGACACTCGAACTTGTCAGCAATAATTTAAATTATGACAATGTTACTATTGAAACCCGAAAAAATGGAGAAGAGATCATTATCATGCCAATAAAAGAGCTTGTTAAAAAACAATATGTCAAATAAAAAAAAGGGAGATCTCACATTAAGAGATGATGTAATTGAGGTAATAAAGAAGTCTGTAGAAATAAGGCAAAAAAGACTTATCGGAACCATCAATCAGGCAGTGAGTTCTCTTTTTTTTGATATTGGCGCAGAAATAAATCGTGAAGTACAAAACCTCCATTCCACGGATAAAAAAAATATCCTTATTCAAGAAATTGCAGATAATCTACAACCAATTTTTGGCAATCATTTAAGTAATCAGAACCTATTTTTGATGACAAAATTTGCAGACAAATGTTCTGGGAAAAAGAGGTTTGTAGCTGCAATTATCAATTGGGATTATCTACCTCATTTTTTGAACTTGACGGAGGATGAGGAATGGGCATTTTACTCTGACTTGATATATACCGAATCATTGACCGCTATTGAGCTATGTGAAAAAATTTCAGATAAAGCATTTGAAAAAACAGGAAAGAAACTAAATACTGACAAATATGCTTTTATGTCTGAGAAAGCGTCTGCATTTTACCGAAGTACACTTGAATTGTACTTCGGTAAAAAGAGCGGTAATACTTTCCGTAAATTATTTGAGCCGCAAGATAAGCACAGTGAATATCTTGCCGCTCTAACTTCAAAAAAGTTGGTTCATATCGATTTAGTTACAAGGATCTATAACAAAATTATAGAATTCCAATCCGAATACAATCATCAGTTAAATTTGGAATTTAACATTTTAATATGGGGTGTAGGTGTCGAAATAATCAAACTTTCCAAATCGAACAATATTCTCACCTTAGACAATTTGATAGATCTTTGTATACAGAAATTTCAAAACGATTTCCCATCTATTTTTAATCAAAAGGAATTATCTCATTGTATTTATTTTGTAAATGAATACGGAGAACATAACAATCCGCCCATAGAACTGATGCAAATAGTTCCATGGGGCTATTTGAAAGTTCTACTAAAAATCGAAGGGCGTGAAAACCAATTTTTTATGGCTAACGAAATATTGAGGAAGCACATTTCGCTTCAAGAGGTAGAAGAACTTATTTCAGATAGTTCTGTTAATTTTGAGGCGGCCAAAGAAGAGTGGGAGCAAGTAATACTTGATAAGTCGATTGCAGAAAATACAACGAAAGTAGAGAATTTTACATCCATTGGAACAATCGAAACAATTGAACCAATTACTAATACTAAAAATGACTTAAACCGAAATATTTACAAAAATTCAGACTTGCTAACTTTCTTAACTCATAACGCTTATATGAGTAAACAAGACCATGAGATAGATTAAGGTTCTAAGGAAATAAAAACTGAATATGGATATCAAATATATTCAGTTTTTAATTAATAGTGCAAATTAACAAGCCACTCAGTGCACTGAGTGGCTTGTTAATTATTTGATCAATCCTTCTGGGACTGGTTTGTTCAATAGGTATTGATAATAAAAACGGAATCTTTCTGCACGATCATGTGCTGCTTTGGCAGGGCCAAATCCATGTCGGCTACCTGGATATATCATCAATTCGAAATGTTTGTTAGTATTGGTTAATTTATCTACCAATTGAATGGTGTTCTGAACGTGAACATTGTCGTCCATGTCACCATGCATAATACGCAATAAGCCTTTATATTTATCAACATACGTTAATACCGACGCAGCTTTGTAGCCTTCAGGATTTTCTTGTGGAGTATCCATAAAACGTTCAGTATAATGGCTATCATACAATTCCCAACTGGTAACAGGTGCACCTGCATAACCAAAATCAAAATTGTCGGCACCCATCGTTAAAGCTAAAGCACTCATATAACCGCCATAACTGTGTCCGGTGATTAATAGTTTTTTAGAATCAACCCATGGTTTTGCTTTCAGCCATTGTGCTGCGGTACTGTAGTCTTTCATTTCCCACTTGCCTAAGTTGCGGTGCATCAATGCTACGCCTTCTTTTCCAAACTGGCCTGATGCACGGTGATCTACAGCAATTTGAACAATGCCTTCATTAGCCCACCACTGATTTCCAGTTCCTTTCCAGCTGTTGGTAACGCTACCTGCATTTGGACCGCCATAAATGCTAAACACAACAGGGTATTTTTTAGTCTGATCGAAGTCCGTTGGATAGGTAATTACAGCAGGTAGTTGGTACTGGCCATCCTCTGAAGGAATAGTTATCATCTCAGTTTTACCGTAAATGTATTGATCAAAATCGTCAGCCTTACTATCCCCCAACTCTTTTACAATTTTACCATTGTTATCTAACAATGTTCTTTTTGGAGGCGTAGAAACATTAGAATAAGTAGTGATGAAATTCTTGCCGTTTGGCGACATTTGAATCTGATGCGTGTACTCTCCAAACGTCAAACGTTTTAGGTTTTTACCACTGTAATCAACTCTGTATAAATCTGTTCTTGTACTTGCTTCTTTGCGTGCAGTGAAATAAATAACCTTCGCTTTTTCATCAGTATAAAGCAAATTGCTTACCTGCCATTTTCCTGAAGTAATTGGGTTAATTAATTTTCCATCTAATGTATATAGATAGAAATGGGCCCAGCCTGTTTTGTCACTTTTTAAGATATAGTGCTTATTGTCTTTCAAATATTCGATTCTACCATCAAAATCTAAATCTACCCATGAAGTTTGTTTTTCGTCGTAGATCTCTTTTTTAGCCCCTGTTGTAGGATTAACAGCGTAGAATTTTAAATTATCCTGTCCACGGTTTAACCATTGTACCACCATGTTACTGCCATCGAAACTCCAATAAGGGGTCCCAAAATATTGATCATCTTTTTCGTTAAAATCTGCCCAAACTACCTGACCGCCTTCTGTTGGGGTGAAGCCAATTTTCACTTCTGGATTTGGATCTCCAGCTTTAGGATATCGGGTTTTTTCTACATAACCATGTTGCCCTGTTGATCCATTAATTGGGAACATTGGGACTTTGGTGTCGTCAAATCGCATAAAAGCTAAATGCTTGCTGTCTGGTGCCCACCAAAAAGCTTTGTAGCGGGTTGCGCGACCTAAAATTTCTTCGAAGTAAACCCATGAAGCATAGCCGTTATAAATTACATCAGTTGCATCAGTTGTGTAACGAATTTCTTTGCTACTTGCAACTTCAACAGCATATAAATCATTATTGCGTGTAAAAGCTACATATTTGCCATCTGGCGATAAAGTTGGATTAAGCTCTTCGGCTGGGTTATTTGTTAAACGTTTTGCTTCTTCCTTTCCATATTGGATGTATACATCTTTGTCTTTAATCATTACGTTTACATCGCTCTTAGGAGGAGGTGTATAGGCGGTACGCTCACCTGTTAACATATGAACCGCATATTGCTTGCGATCTTTTGCGTCGAACTCGATAAAGTGGGTGTCATCGCTCCAACCGCTCACCATGTTCATCGATTTTGTTAATGAAAGCTGGTTTCCTAACGCCTGGGCTTGAGTTAATCTTTTTTGCTGTGCTTTTGCACCAAAGCCAATGCTAGAAGCTGCAAGTAAGCATAGTAATATGTTATTCTTCATTGTTTTAATTTTTGGTCTAAAGTAGGTATTGTGTTTTACTTAATTGAAATTGTGAGAGGGTTGTTACTTAAAATAAATGCCTTATGCAATTAAGCGTAAGGCATTTGATATACGGTGTAAAATTCTTTTATACGATCCAGTTCCAGTTGTATTTATCTGTTGCTAAGCCATTTCGAATATCATTTAATTCTTTTGCAATACTCGTAGAAATTGTACGCGTACTTGGCTCGCTTAATTTATAAAGTTCACCATTATAGCCAATTTCTCCAATTTGAGTAACGGTTGCTGCGGTACCAACGGCGAACGCTTCAGTTAAAGCACCGGTTTTTGCGCCTTCGATAATTTCTGCCACGGTAACTTTTCTTTCTTCAACCGTAATGCCTTTATCTTTTGCAAGTGTGATAATGGTATCTCTAGTTACGCCATTCAAAATGGTTTCGCTAACAGCTGCGGTAATTAATTTGCCATCTAAAACAAACATTACGTTGGCTGCACCAGATTCTTCAATTAAGCTATGAGTCGCTGAGTCGGTCCAAATTAATTGATCAAAACCTTCTTTTTGAGCTTCTGCAAAAGGGTACAATGAACGAGCATAGTTTCCAGCTGTCTTGGCATAGCCAACGCCGCCCTCGTTTGCCCGAGTATATTTTGTTTCAATTTTAACTTTTAGCGCATTAGTATAGTAAGGACCTGTTGGTGTTGCTAAAATTACAAATTTATAAGTGTCGCTAGCCTTTACGCCCAATGCTGAGTCGGTTGCAAACATAACTGGTCTCAAATACAAAGAATAGTTTTCTTGATTCGGAACCCAACCTTTATCAATATTTATTAGCGTAGCAAGACCTTGCATAAAGATCTCTTCCGGAATGGTTGGCATTGCGATGCGATCAGCCGAAATATTAAAACGTTCAAAATTTTTGTCAGCTCTAAATACACTTACCTCACCATTTGGTAAACGATATGCTTTCATACCTTCAAATATTGCTTGTCCGTAGTGTAAAGCAGAGATTGCAGGACTCATTGGGATAGGGCCATAAGGCAAAATTTGTAGATTTTTCCATTCTCCGTCTTCATAATCTGCCATAAACATATGGTCAGTAAAAATTTTACCAAAAGGAATATCTTTAAATTCTGTTGATGCTAATCTTGGATTGCTATTTTCAGTAATCTTAATTTGTAAGGTATCTATCACGGCTATAACGTTTTAATTCCCCGCAAAAGTACGAAAAAACCACTTTAAACGGAATTTATTTTTCCAAAAGTGGTTTTTTTATATCAATTTTAAAGTGTTTTTAATACACTAAGCACCCAGCCTTTACCCCATTCGTCCATTTGCTGTTCTGTCCATAAGAAAGGGTAAAATATTCTCTTTTGAAAGCGCGGAGGCAAATATTTCTGCCAATTTGTTCCACCTGTTGCGGCAATGTCTACCGGATCGCGTTCTAAATACCTAACTGCCGATTTATAATGTGAAAGCGGCCATTCTACATTTACGTATAGATCAAATTTTCTTAATTCATCAGCAAGTTGAGTAACATCTTCCCCTTTATCTTTTAACTTAAGGTATAATGCCGAAAAATTTGTGTGTTCATTGGCTTTTGCTAGGCTTAAAAATTGCTCGGCATATTTTTTAATAAATTGCTTTAACGTTAACGTTTGTTTACCGCTCGCTAATTCAGTTGCCCCAAACTTCCAATAGATGTGCTCAAATTTGTCGTCAATACTGGAGTCTTTTAAGATGTCGCGCTGACTTTTATCCACTAGTTGATTAAAGTCTGTCGCGTATATTTCAATCATTCTGTATTGTCCAGATTGAAAGCCACTGGCTGGTAATAACGACATACGGAATTTTAAGAATTGTTCTTTTTCCATGCCGTTAACCATTACTTCAAACGAAGTAGTTAAAGCATTAAAATAGGAATTAATTCTTTTAATGCGTTCGGTAAAAAAGTTCGCAGTTAAATTCTCATGAGTCGAAAGTTGTTTACATTCATGAAGAGAGAGTTTAAAATACAACTCAGTAATCTGATGATACATGATAAAGATCTCTTCATCAGGAAATGGAGTTTTGGGACTTTGTAAACTTAATAAAGTATCTAAGTGTATATAATCCCAGTAGGTTAAAAAATCTGCATATAAAAGGCCATCTAAATAAGAAGCCATATCTTGACCCATAGCTTCGTATTTCTCCTGAAGCTTATCGAGTTTATCTTTGATTTGTGGGGTGAAATCCATTGTTAAGCATTTAATTAAAATAAAAGTATATTGACTGTTTATACTTTATCAAATTAACTTGGCCTCGCTATAATCAAGCTAATTAAAGATACCCATTTCCAGGTATTAAAATCGTAAGAAATTAAATTAGCCATTACTGATGTTTTCATTGGGGGGCAATTTAGGGAATTCTACCCACTTTGGCAATTCCACCCACTTTGACAATCTTTAAAGATTGTCAAAGTGGGTGGAATGGAAATTGATATAATCCTTTATTCCTCCAAACCATTGAATAATTTCTCGGTTTGTAGGATTCTTTTCTTCTAAAATTTTGTTGTATGAACTCCAATTCCAATGCTTAAAATCGGGTACAAGTTCATGCTTTTGGGAGTTCGAATGAATATAATAAACGAGGTAAATCAAATATTCATTGTTTTTTATACGAGCTCTCTTAAAGGGAGTTTGAAATAGTGTACCACATCGATTATGCTGCCTATTAAAAGACAAGGCGTAGCATTGAAAAAATCTTCTAAATTGTCTACTTACTATATCATGAGTGCTGGAAGTGGCATAAATTGGATTTTCCATTCTATATTCATCAAGGTTATCCGAGACCCTTATTAGAAAATGAAAATGATTTTGCAATAAACAATAGACATATATTGTTACAACTTCATCCAAATAAAAGTGGATTTTTTTTAGAAAGAAATGATTGTTCTCTTCATTTCTGAACATTAATTTTTTATCGATTGTTCTGTTATAAACATGATAAAATTCACCTTCCTCGAAGCGTGTAAAATAGTGTTCTACTTTAGCCATAGCTTAATCTATAGCTTTAAAATGAACATATTATAAACTATTTTTAATTACATATTGGTAGTTAAAAAATAGTTTGCAAACTTTAATTCTATAACTTAAACGTAGTCTCGAATTCAGTTGTTATTATACACTTTGACAATCTTTAAAGATTGTCAAAGTGTATAATAACAAAGTGTATAACAACTACTGAATAATAACAAGTGCATAATAACAAAGTCTCTAATAATGCGTAAGCCAAAACACACAACTAAAGCCGCCAACAAAAATTAATACAACACCCTAAATTTTATCGTATTCTCAATCTTCTTTAAAGACTTAAATAGTTGCTTATCATACTCGGTATTGATATCGGTTATCGCATAACCAACACTTGCGTTCGTCATTAGAAATTGACCAACAATATTAATATCGTGTTTCGCGAAAATGGTGTTGATTTGCGCCATAATACCAGGTACATTTCTGTGAATGTGAATTAAACGGTGCGATTTATCAATAGCAGGCAATTGTAAATTAGGAAAGTTGCTACTCATGTAAGTTGTTCCCTTGTTCATGAAATCAATAACTCTTTTCGGAATAAAAGTAGAACTCCTTGGATTGCTTTTTGGGTCATCGAAAACAACAATCCCCATATCTGTGCAGGTTTGAAATGAGAACTTGTTTTTAGCACTTCCTAAATAGCCAATGGTTTTTAATTTTACAGCTCGTTCTAATTTTTCTTGCTCAATTTTCTCCCCATCAGCTAATAAAATCATTCCCACATCAGCTACATATTTTTCTTCAAATGTGGTTTTATGCCTAATAGAAAAACCATCCCTTTTTAGTATGTCAATGCTCGCTTTTGGAATTTCCCCAACCACTAAACAGAGAATTCTATTTTTGGGATAAGATATTGCCCTTGGTAAATTGTTAACATATAAAAATTCATCAAAACTTGGCGTAACGTGGTCAGCTTTTGAAACAATACTCTCTCGAGCAATATTTTCGGTAAAGGCAAAGAACTTTTTAATTAACCCACTTTCGCGAAGCTGATAATCCGAGTAGCCGTCGCCAATGCCATAAAGATTACCCTTTAACTCCATTTGACGCATCAATTTTACCTTGCCACCTTCCTCACTTAATGGGTTCGCATGATCGTAATCTATAATTTTTCCATCACCTGTAGTTACAAAAGTATTGGCATAGATATTTTCCTTTTTAATATGATACTGACTAACGACAGGTGTAATAAATTCTTTAAATCCACCAGAAACGATCAATACTTCATCAGCATGTTTTTTAAAAAAAGCTGCATTACGAGAAAATGAAGCAGATACTTTCTTTTTTAACCGTGTAATTAATTGCTTTAAATGATCTTCATTAGCCTCCAATAATTGCACCCGTTTAGCAAGGCTCTCCGAAAATGAAAGCTTACCCTCCATAGCCAAATTGGTATAATCTTCAATTTTTTTAAAGATGGCTTCTTTTTCTGGGTGTTTGTTAAGGGAGATTCTGGCTAATTCATCTAGCGCTTCTACTTGAGTGAAAGTACTATCGAAATCAATAATGTAATAATTTTTATTGTTCATCTTTTATTTAAGGCAACGCAAACTTCTCGAATGCTTTCTGTTAAGGGCTTAAAGTTAATATTTATTGTCGTTTTAATCTTTTCATTGCTATAATAGCTCAAATTAAAGCTACTTCGAGCCGAGTCTTTTGTAAGGGCGGGCACTTTTCTGGTAAACAAAGAGGCTAGTTTAGCTGCGCGCCATGCAATACCAAGCATCCATGGCTTGGCTTCAATTGAAGGAGCCTTTATACCAAATCCCTTGGCTATTTCCGTAAAAAAGTCTTTGTAATTCAAGTTATCGGCAGATAAAGTATAACGTTCTGCGCTATTTTTGCTGTTCATTAAGCTGATCATACAGGTGGCTACATCAGTTACATCTACTATCCCAGTTGCTCCATCGGTATAAAAATTTAACCCGTTTTTAACCAATTTAAAAATTGCGCCACTGCCATCAAACCCTGCATTTTTTCCTATAATTACTGCGGGGTTCACAATAATTGCGTCTAAACCTTCTGCAATCCCACGCCATACTTCCATCTCTCCCTCATATTTCGAAATGGCATAGGCATGAACACGCGGGTCATACTCCCAATAATTTTTCTCCGTAATTAATTCCCCTTTTTTTGCATTGCCCAATGCAGCGATTGAACTTACATGCAATAAACGTACGTTGTTTTCTAAACACAGATTTACAATGTTGGATGTACCTTCAATGTTTATTTTCAAAAGTTTAGCCTTATCCTTCGGATTAAAAGAGATAAAGGCAGCACAATGATATACTTGGGTAATTGAGTCAAAAGCCTCCGCTAAAGTTTCCGAATCATTGATGTCAGCAATAAACCACTCAATTAAAGTATTTTCTTTAATTAAATCTGGAATAACAGAGCTACTTCTTCTTAAAGCACGAACCTTATAATTTTGAGCCGTCAGCTGATGGATTAATTCTGCCCCTAAAAACCCAGTTGCGCCCGTTACAAGTATCATTTCATCTGTTTGTTTTGTTGTTTTCATTTGTCAGACGGAGCTTTCCACGGTTAAATAGCTATTTCTTGAGGTGTTTAATAATGATTTAACCATGGACGGTTCATTTTTTTTAGGATGTTCATTAATATATGCGTCCAAAAATAGATATTTGAGCCCAAACATTTATATCGCTTTTATGTCTTTATCAGATTTTTTTTCGCCCATCAATCCTGACCAGTTCAGTCCCAAAAAAGGATTTTACACAAGTCAGCTAGGATTGAAAGTTGATTTTTATACTGATCATTTTCCTGAATTGGAAGAGAAAAGCTATGATATTGCCATTTTTAGCGTTAAAGATGACCGTGGTTCTATCAATAACAGCGGCTGTTCATTAGCAGCAGATTACTTTAGAGAACAATTTTACCTTTTAAATGAAGGAGCTTTCACCAGTAAAATTGTTGATTTAGGCAATATTATTGCTGGCAATGAAATATCTGATACTTACTTTGCAGTTAAAACTGTGGTTGAGCAACTTATTAAATGGCATATTTTACCTGTCATTATTGGTGGTGGCCAAGACTTAACTTATGCGCAATACATGGCCTATGAAGGCTTGGAACAAAAGGTAGATTTAGTGGTAGTCGATTCAAAGTTTGACTTGGAAGAGGATCAGCATGAAGACATCATTACAACCTCGAACTCTTATCTGAGCAAGATTTTTCTACATCAGCCAAATTTCCTTTTCAATTTTAGCAATATTGGCTACCAAACTTATTTTGTAAACCAAGAGAGCTTAAAAGTAATGGATAAGCTATATTTCGACGTACATCGTTTAGGTGAATTTATGCAGGATATTGGTTTAACCGAGCCTGTTATTCGAAATGCGAATATGATAAGCTTTGATATAGGAGCGATAAGATCTGGAGATGCGGGGGCAAACGCTAACGCAGGCCCAAATGGTTTTTACGGAGAGGATGCTTGTAGGATTGCTAGGTATGCAGGCATGAACGATAAATTAACCTCAATAGGATTTTATGAGTTTAATCCAGCCTTTGATAAGAATGGTCAGACGGCAATGCTTTTAGCCCAAATGGTTTGGTATTTTATCGAAGGATATTATAATAGAAAGCAAGATTTCCCACTCACACCAAAGTCCCAATATATCATTTACAGAACTAGTTTAAAGGATGGCTCTGGCGAAATGAGTTTCGTTAAAAGTAAGCGTTCAGATCGTTGGTGGATGCAGGTTCCTTACCCAATTGGGATATCTAAAAATGAACGATATCATTTAGTGCCATGTAGGTACGATGATTACAATACTGCAGTTAATGGAGAGATGCCAGATTTGTGGTGGCGAACTTACCAAAAGCTAAGTTAATTTTACAATTGAATTAATTGAGTTTATCTGTAAAGTGCTATCTTTGAATAATAAAATACCTAAAAACCCTTAAACAGCTTTGCTATTTTTTAGCTTGAGCAAAATATAAAAGTTATGAAAAAATTGATATTATCTGCCCTTTGCTTAGCACCAATGGCATTGATGGCACAAAATCCTTTTACCGTAAAAGGAAGTGCAAAAAGTTTAAAGAATGGCGACAAGATATATTTGGTCTATAGTCAAGGAGGTGCCCGCGTTACAGATTCTGCCATTGTAACAAATGGAGCTTTCGAATTTAAAGGGAGCTTAGCTTCAACAGATCCGCTTCCAAGTAATTTATTTAGAAATACTAATCCTTATGTTGTAAAAGAAGTAGATCCGCGCACATTAGATTATTCAATGTTATATGTAGAGCCAGGTAATATTAAAGTAAATTCTACAGACTCGATCAAATCATCAAAAGCGTCAGGCACTCCGGTAAATGATGATAACGCGAAGTTAGCAGCCATGTTAAAACCTCTTAATGATCAAAGGAATGCATTAAGTGACGAAGTTGCCAAATTAACTCCTGAGCAAAAAAAGGATAAAGATGTAATGGCGCCTTTCTCAGAGAAATTCAAAGCTATCGGAAAAGCAATGGATCCCATTTATTTAGCTTTCGCGAAACAAAATCCGAAATCATATATTAGCTTAACAACTTTATCACAGTTTACAAGCAGCGCAGAATATGCCAATGAAGCTGAAACCATTTTTGCTAGTTTAAGTGACGAATTGAAATCAAGCAAAGTAGGTAAAAACTTAGCGATGACTTTTGTAGCGGCTAAGAAAACAGCGATTGGTGCAATGGCAATGGATTTTACACAAAATGATCCTGATGGTAAACCGGTTAAGTTATCTGACTTTAAAGGTAAATATGTGTTAATTGATTTCTGGGCAGCGTGGTGCGGTCCTTGCAGACAAGAAAATCCAAACGTAGTTGCTGCTTATAACAAATTCAAAGATAAAAACTTTACCATTTTAGGTGTATCATTTGATGGTGGAACTACTAAAACAACTAAAGAAGATTGGTTAAAAGCAGTTGCTGATGACAAATTAACTTGGACTCATGTTTCTGAACTAAAAGGATGGGATAATGAGCCTAGACATCTATATGGTATCAATGGTATCCCTGCTAACTTCTTAATCGACCCAACTGGTAAAATTGTTGCTAAAGGTTTAAGAGGTGAAGAATTACATAATACATTAGCAAAATTATTAGGCGATAAAACTAAATAATGAGTTGTTTTTAACAACGAAAAAGCCCCGTATTATCAAAATACGGGGCTTTTTTATGGACTTGTGAGCTTGCTTACATCAAGTCAAACCCAATATCTTCCCTAAAATATTTACCGTCAAAGTAAATGCGAGCAGCATCAGCAGTGGCCGATTGTAACGCTTCAAACTGATTATCTTGAACACTTGTTACTGCCAAAACCCTACCGCCATTCGTTTTCACCACGCCGCCTTCTAAACTTGTTCCAGCATGAAATGCCAAAGAGTCGCGCATGTTCTCAATACCCGACATAGCCTTGCCTTTTTCATAATCGCCAGGATAGCCGCCAGCAACGATCATCACCGTAGCCGCATGCTTCTTGCTGATATTCAATTGATAGTTTGCCAGTTTTTTATCAGCACAGGCCATAAATAACTCCACCAAATCATTCTCTATCCTTGGTATTACACTTTCTGTTTCTGGGTCGCCCATTCTACAGTTATATTCAATTACATAAGGCTCATCACCAACTTTAATTAAGCCGAAGAATATAAAACCAGTATAATCAATCCCATCTTTCAATAAACCATCAATAGTAGGTTGGATAATGGAATGCTTGATCTTAGCCAAAAATACCTCATCAGCAAATGGAACCGGAGATACCGAACCCATTCCCCCTGTGTTAAGCCCCGTATCGCCCTGCCCAATTCTTTTATAATCCTTTGCTTCAGGTAAGGTTACATAGTTTTTGCCATCGCTCAATACAAATACAGATAGCTCTATTCCAGTTAAAAACTCTTCAATTACAACAGTAGATCCCGCATTGCCAAATTTACCGCCCAACATCAATTTCAGCTCTTCCTGTGCTTCGGCCGGATTATCGATTATCAATACACCCTTCCCAGCTGCTAAACCATCGGCTTTTAAAACCACTGGCATTGCATGATTTTGCAGATAAGCTAATCCATCAGCTAAGTTGGCATTAGAAAAGGATTTAGATTTCGCAGTAGGGATGCCATGACGCTCCATAAACTGCTTAGAAAAGTCCTTGCTTCCTTCTAAAACTGCGCCCTCTTTTTTTGGTCCAATTACAGGAATATGCGCTAATGCTTCATCATTTACAAAGAAGTCATGTATGCCATTTACTAAAGGTTCTTCAGGACCAACTACAACTAAGTTGATATTTTCTTTTAATACCAAACTCTTTACTGCCTCAAAGTCATTTGGATTTAGTTTAACGTTCGTTCCGTAGCTGCCAGTTCCAGCATTGCCAGGTGCAATAAATAATTTAGCACATAATGAAGATTGGCTCATTTTCCATGCAAAAGCACATTCTCTTCCGCCAGAGCCTAATAGTAAAATAGTCATCATGAAGCAAAGATATAAAAAAAGCCGACTTCGTAAGTTGGCTTAGTGATGGGTATTCTTCAATAAATGCTCATATACCGCTTTCCAGCCTTTCCATTTACCTTTTTCCGATAATGATTCATTGTGCCATAAGCTGCAAAGCGTGCCGTCGACCATTTTTACCGAAGCAATTAATTGATCTATTTTTTGCATGGCCATCTCCGGACTTAAACTTAAATATTGCTGTAAGGTAACATCCATTACTGCAAAAGGATGCACTTTCAAATGGGCTTGTTTCTCTAGTTGTAAATCGTACCAAAAAAATGGAGTACAAGTGCCTGCTTTAAATCCAACTTGTGAAGCATAACCCATCGAATAATCATGGTTTATACCAGCTTTTATTAGTTTTAAGTAGGTATGAGGTAGGTGTAATTTTAGAAAGTGCTGTCGCGATGAATCAACTTTTTGATTGGCAATTTGCTGAAGGGAGATTAACTCCTCATTAATCTTTTTAGTTTCGGTATTAGAAGCATAAGAAGGATGGATGCCAATATTGGATTTTGAAGCAATTTCACTGATCAATGTGATAAATGTCTCATCCTCCGGACTTACGTTTGTGTCAAATTCTTCATGGCCTTTTTTGGCCAATAGAAAGAAAAAGGTGGCTCGCTGATGATAACGCTCATGAATTTCTGTAAGATAGTCGTAAGTGTCGAAAGGATCGTGTTGACCCAATCCGGTTAAAATGATATCAACTACCTTTTCTGTATTTAACTTCATCGCGGCCTTGAAAATTCTAGCAGTATTTTTAACCAATCCGCTCGATTTAAAATGATAGGCCCTATCAACATCTATTGTCGGTACAAAGGTGAATTTTCTTTTGCCAAAAGTAAGGGCGGGAAATTTTTTTAACAGGATATTCTTTAAAATTAATGCCCAACCGTCAATTACCGGACTTTCTAATAAATCTAATCTGTATTGTAAACTTTCTTCGGCACGGTAGCGGCCATGGTCGTCGGCTTTAAAGGGTAAATATTCTTCATATCTACTCATAAAATAGAAAGAAGCTGCAAAGACATCAAATGGCAGGGCGCCACCTTTTACGGCAAAAGGTATTTTTTGATCACCAAATAGGGTGGTTTCAATATTAACTGGCTCAATGTTATGCTTAGTTAGCAAAGGTGCCGCACAGAAGAAAAGTTCATCTGCCAACGCCTTTTCAGCATAACTTATTTTAGGGGCACTACTTTGTTCAAAATCACTAATGATGCTTGTAAATTCAAAATCACAGCCTAAAATTTCTCTAAAAATAAAATTGAATATGTATTTAGTTCTTGGCGAAACTTTAGGGCAATAGATTAGCAATGACTGCATAGTGAAAATTAATTAAAACGTTACGCTTAAGCTGGTTGATGGATAATTTGTTCTAGCACTTTTTCTCACGCTTGCCCTTTCAACATGCAATATATTCATTTGGTCGTCAAATAGATCGTATAATATACTATTAGTGAGATTAATGCGCTGCAAAGTCGATACATTTTGAATCTCCAGGTATACATTTGTAGCTTCATGGTCTATCTCAAAACCTATATAATTTGGTACTACAGGTTTGCCATTTACCTGATATTTTAAGTTAGTTGCCAGGTATTTCTTAATCAATGCATCCATTTCTTTGTGCATTTCTGGCTTAATTAGGTCTGTTTTAGTTTTAAAGCTTTTGGCTAAAATAGTTTCAAAATCGTCAGTAAAAATTCTGCAACTTATCTCTAAACTCTTTTCTTTTGGATTAAAACTTATTTCCGTAGTACTCACATGAAGTGGGTGTACGGGGCCTGCCACCCAAAGTGCAACAAGTAACAATTTTGAATAAATAGCTAACATTGGATTAAAACAAATTACATTTACTATACAAAGTTAACAGCTATTTTGAATTATGAAATACATCCCATGCCATTAACCGATTTTCTATTTTATTTTAGACTTGGTTGGTCGCATATTGTAAGCTTAGACGCCTTAGATCACCAACTTTTCATTTTGGCTTTGGTGGCAGTATTTACCTCAAAAAACTTTAAACAGGTCTTAATTCTCGTTACCGCCTTTACCATTGGCCATTCATTAACGCTCCTTTTAAGTGTTTTAGATATTATCAGGTTTTCTAGTAAATGGATAGAGTTTTTTATCCCCTGTACTATTGTAATTACTGCCTTGGTAAATCT
>DATJDT010000095.1:0-4253 GCA_035497275.1 Pedobacter sp. | reverse complement strand
CGCTTGTCTTCGTTACCGATACAATCTTCTAGTATTTTTTTAACCTCTTTATTCGAAACCTCTTCGCCATTTTCGGTTTGGATAGCTTCAGAGAAGAAGGATTTTAATAAAAATGTGCCGAATTCAGTTTGTACATATTTAGAATTCGCAACCCTTGAAACCGTAGAGATGTCCATGCCTATTTTGTCTGCAATATCTTTTAAGATCATTGGGCGCATTTTACGCTCATCAGCTGTTAAAAAATACTCGTATTGATAGTGCATAATGGCATTCATCGTTTTAAGTAAGGTTTGTTGCCTTTGCTTGATGGCATCAATAAACCATTTTGCAGAATCTAATTTCTGCTTTACAAATTGAACCGCTTCTTTAAGTTTTTTATCTTTCTGGGAAGCTTTGTCGTAATGGTCAAACATGTCCATATACGAACGGCTTACCCTTAACTCTGGAGCATTCTTAGAATTAAGCGTTAGGATTAACACGCCATCATTGTTGCTGATATGGAAATCTGGAATAATTTGCAGCTGTTTGGTAGTTACCTGATTAGAGTCTCCAGGTTTTGGATTTAGACGCAAAATCTCGGCAACTACTTCCTTTAGTTCTTCACTATTTAAGCCAACAGATTTTTCTAATTTATCGTAGTGTTTTCGGGTAAATTCATCCAGATGATGTTCAACGATCGTGATAGCCTTCATAACGATAGGATTATGCACATCTTTTCGTTTTAATTGGAGGGAAAGACATTCTTGTAAATCGCGCGCCGCAATACCCGGCGGATCGAAGCCCTGAATTACTTTTAGCATATCTAAAACTTCATCTTCCTCAACCATCACATTTTGAGAAAAGGCAAGATCATCAATCATCGAGGTTATTGGGCGACGTAAATAACCATCATCATCTAAACTACCTATAATTTGCTTGCCAACAATAAAATCACTGTCACTCAACGGAACTAAATCTAATTGTTGTTGAAGGCTTTCGAAAAATGTACTCTCAATAGCAATAGGGGTTTCTTTTTTATCCTCATCATCATCGCTATTATTATATGAATTACCATAATCATTGGTATTATCATCCTGAAGATAATCTTCTACATTAAATTCATCAGTGCTAGATTCATCTTTTGCGTCCTGGTTAAAATCATCTTGACTATCATTTAAATCATCATATTCATTAACAGGCTCATCAGCAGTCATTAAACTAGGATCTTCCAAAGCCGGATTGTCTTCTAGTTCTTCTTTAATCCGTGTATCTAAAGCAACAGTAGGTACTTGCAACAATTTAATAAACTGTATTTGTTGCGGTGATAGTTTTTGAAGTAACTTTTGCTGTAAATGTTGCTTTAGCATATTGTAAATAGGTAGTTAACGTCCAAAATTAAGCATTTGCTTTATATTAAAATAATTTGTTGGGACTATTCTTCATTTAAATTTTTATTTGATCTTTTATTTGCTGAATGTATTATTTTTAATACTTTTAATAGTAAGAATTAACTAAACTAAAATTTATGGGCTTTGTAAAAGAATTTAAAGAATTTGCCGTAAAGGGTAATGTAATGGACCTGGCAGTTGGGGTAATTATTGGTGCTGCTTTTGGTAAGATAATAGATAGCGTTGTAAATGACCTTGTGATGCCAGTAGTTGCTGCCATTATTGGTAAACCTGATTTCAGCAATATGTATGTTGTATTGAGAGGAACGGTAGCGGATGGTACTGCTTTGGTTGATGCAAGGAAAGTAGACGGTGCGGCTATTTTTGCCTACGGGAGTTTTATTACCGTAGCAATTAATTTTATTCTATTAGCCCTTGTTATTTTTATGATGGTTAAAGCAATTAACTCGTTAAAACGCAAGGAAGAAGCAAAAGCAGTAATTGCACCTCCAGCGCCAACAAAAGAAGAAATTTTGTTAACTGAAATCAGAGATTTGTTAAAGAAATAATAGATGAAGTTCGTCATTGCGAGGTAGATTGCTTCGTACCTCGCAATGACGCTTTACACAAATCGCGTAGTTAAAAAGTTCTTTTCAACTTTGGATCGGTTACGATAATGTAATCTCCAAGTTGTTTGTATTTACCCCAATCGGGATTGTCAAAATCTTCGGCAGAGAAGCAGGAGATATTTAAAATTTTAAGCTTGGGAGCATAATGTTGGAGCTTAGCTAAAGTGCCAAGTTTTTCATCACTATGAAAGCGACCATTAACTTGGAAGATCTTTTTGCCTTTGTTCTTTTTAAGGTATTTGATAATAGACCATGCCATGGTTGCATCCCAAAAGTTTTGGGTTTGATAAACTTTCATACCTCCCATGCTATGTCCCCCCAGCGTTTCTATAAATTTATCGTGATAACGACCAGTTGCTGTATCGATCGGAAGTGGCGCAAAAAATTGCTTGGAACTTTCAGGCAGCTGATTTAGTATTTCCAATCCACCTCGTGTAACGGCATTACTATACCTTGCAGCTGCATTTCCACCAATAACATCAAGCTGATTAGCTTTAGCATATTCAATCATTGGCTCGTAATCTTTATAATTATTCCATGCACGAGCCTCTTTTGTGAAGTTTTTTTCAGAGATAACTCCTTTTAAATATTCGTTAATCACTGGCTGAATATCAATATGGAACATTTCCATTGTTAAGGCGGCTTTGTTGGGATAGGCGAGGGCAATTTTTTTAAAAAGCTCTGCCTCCAAATAGTGACCAATCGAATCATTGTGCTCTTCGCCAAAAAATAATACATCAGCGTTTCTTAAATCGCCCACAATTGCATCAATGGCAATAGTTTTATTGTTTTTTACATCATAAACCTTGTAATGCTTAGCAAGGTCTTGTGCTAAAGTTAAAAATGGACAAAGTAATATGGCGAGAATAATTAATTTGCTTAAGTTCATAGTGGTTCCTTTTAAAAGCGAAAGTATTAATAATTTTAACATAACTTAAGACTTACGAAGTTGAAATAGCACGATTCATAGTAACTTCGTAAGTTCTAAGGCTTCGGAACTGTAATATTCGTCTTCCAGGTCCACTCAGGTGGATCTACATTTAGGAGATGTTTAACAAAGAAATCCCTTCTTTTATGTTCTCCATAATCGCCCCCCAAGGAGTGTTTCATACCCGGAACCATCAGGAAATCGAAATTTTTATTGGCCTTAATTAATTGGTTAATTACCTGCATCGTAGAAGATGGATCTACATTATCATCTAGTTCTCCCAAAATCAATAATAGTTTTCCTTGAAGCTTATAGGCATTATCAACATTAGATGATTGTGCATATTCAATACCAATTGGATAACCCATCCACTGCTCATTCCACCACATTTTGTCCATCCTATTATCATGGCAACCAGAGGATGAAACTGCCACTTTATAAAAATCGGGATGAAAAAGCAAAGCGCCCAATGAACTTTGTCCACCAGCTGAATTTCCAAAAATACCCACTCTACTGAGATCCATATAACTGTATTTTTTAGCCGCCGCCTTAATCCAGGCTATTCGATCGGGGAATCCTCCGTCTTTTAAATTCTTCCATGCAACATCGTGGAAAGCCCTGGAGCGATTAGATGTCCCCATCCCATCACATTGAACTACGATAAAGCCCAGTTCTGCTAGTTCGTGCAATGAGCCCCTCGAATCGTTTACAAAGCTTTTAGGTACAAATGAATCGTGAGGTCCAGCGTAGATATATTCGATAACCGGATATTTTTTGGTGGGATCAAAATTGCTTGGCCTAATAATCATTCCCCAAATATCTGTTTCGCCATCACGGCCCTTTGCACTAAATATTTCAGGTAGTTTCCAGCCCGTAGCCAGTAAAGGTTCAATACTAGCTTCTTCGAGCTTTTTTAAGATTTTTCCATCTTTAGCGTCTCTTAATAGGGTTATTTGTGGCTTTTCAAGTGTGGAATACGTGTCGATAAAAGTGGTGTAATCGTTAGAGAATGTAGCTTTATGGTTCCCGTTTTCAGTTGTTAGCTTCACTAAACCAGTTCCATCAAAGTTTATTTTATAATACTGAATAAAATAGGGGTCTTGGTTTTTTTCCATTCCACTTCCCTCAAAGATTAAAAACCTTTCATTTTCATTGACATTTACCACATTTCGAACTACCCAGTTGCCTTTGGTGATCTGATTTTTTAAAGTGCCGTTTCCATCATAAAGGTATAAATGGTTCCAGCCATCTCTTTCCGATGCCCATAAAATTTCTTGTCCGTCATGCACATCATACCTATATTTTTTGCCGCTATAGCTAATAAACGTT
>DATJDT010000094.1:0-8873 GCA_035497275.1 Pedobacter sp. | reverse complement strand
TTCCTCTATTATTAAAAAGAATAGATTCGCCTGGGATTTTTCCTTTCCAAGACACATCGGTGGTGTTATTGCCACTTTCGGTTATATCCTGACTAAAGAAAGTTACATTAGATACAGCGCCTGATTTTAACAATTGTGTTTTAACTAAATCAAGCTTCTTTTGGTCGGCCATTTTACCTTGAACAGCAATCTGCACTAAGTTTGCCTTGTTGTAGCCAATGGGTTTATTCTTTACATAACTAAGTTGTTGATAAATTACTGCGGTACAAACGATTAAACAAGCAGCAAAGACAAATTGCCCTACAACTAGAACTTTTCTAACTGAAACCGACGAATCTGTTTTAATCCTAAAACCTTTCAAGACTTTAATCGGTTCAAAAGACGATAGGTATAAGGCTGGATAACTTCCTGCAACAAGTCCAGTAAAAACCATCAACATCAACAACGTTAACCAAAATCTGCTATTGCTATAGTCAATTTCCAATTTGATGTCTAGCAGATTATTGAAGTAGGGTACACTAACCTCAACAAGGATAAATGCCAATACAGTAGAGATAACGGTTAGTAATACTGATTCTAATAAAAACTGATTGATCAATGAGCTACGAGAAGAACCGATTGCTTTGCGAACACCTACTTCCTTAGCCCTACCTTCGGAGCGGGCGGTCGATAAGTTCATAAAATTAACACAAGCAATCAACAGGATACAAAAGGCGAGCATTAAAAATATTTTCAGCTGATCTATTTTACCACCTACAGACTTACCATTTTCGAAGTCGCCATATAAGTGCCATTTGGTTAAAGGATGTAATAAGGCCTCTGCTGTATTTCCTTTTTGATTACGCTTATAAATACCATGCATTTGAGCGTTTGCTGCCTCGAAGAAACTATTATCCTTTAACTGCACTATTGTAAGACACATATTGTTTCCCCAATTATCGTCCTTTGCCCAGCCCTCTCTCTTTACAAAAAGTTGCCAAGGCATTATACATTCGAGGTATATACTGGTATTGGCCGGCACATCTTCAATTACCGCAACTACTTTTAAGACGTCTTCGTTTTCTAACTTAACCGACTTATTAATAGGGTCTTCAGCTCCAAAAAGTTTTTCGGCAAATGTTTTAGTTAGGATAATAGAATTAACGTCTTTTAAAACCTGATTTGCACTGCCCTTAATAAATTTATAGTCAAATATTTTAACGAAAGATGGATCCGCAAAAACTGCTTTACTGCCTATTTTCTTTTCACCATAAGAAATAAGTTTTGCATTTGGATAGGTGGAATGAGATGCAAATTTAACTCCAGGAATTTTTGCTTCAACTTCCTTAGCCATTGCATTAGGCGTCCAAGCCCAACTAAAGGTTTTTCCATTGGCGACTGAGTTTTGATAAACAACATAAGTTTTATCATTATCAGTAAATTGCTTATCATAGCTCCACTCATAGGCTACATACAACAACAATACCATGCAGCTAGCTAAACCAATAGCTAAGCCGCCAATATTAATTAATGAAAAGCCTTTATTCTTCCAAAGGTTACGCAGGGCAATTTTAAGATTTAGTTTAAACATTTTTTTTGAGGTTGTTGTGCGTTTTAAGTTGTGAGTTGTAAGTTGTAAGTTGCAAGTTGTGACGTATAACGACATCCTGGTTATTTAGTAGTCTAGTTAAGCGCTCAGACTTGCAACAGGCAACTCATAACACGCAACACACTAGATAAGTTCTTCGGTTCTTCCTTTGTTTATTTTTTCGGAAATAACGTGGCCATCTTTCAAATTGATGATGCGGTTAGAAAAACTTGCATCGTGGCTCGAGTGGGTAACCATTACGATAGTGGTTCCGGTTTCATTTAACTCGCAAAGTAATTCCATTACTTCATTGCCATGTGTACTATCTAAGTTTCCAGTTGGCTCATCGGCAAGTACGAGTTTCGGTTTGGTTACCAATGCTCTTGCCACTGCCACCCGTTGTTGCTGACCACCTGATAATTGTTGCGGAAAGTGACCACTGCGATTAACAATGTTCATGCGACCAATAATCTCATTAACCAATTTCTTGCGTTCACCTGCAGGAACTTTGTTGTAAATTAAAGGCAATTCAATATTCTCGAATACCGTTAACTCGTCGATCAGGTTAAAGTTTTGAAACACAAAACCCATGTTACGCTTTCTAAAATTAGAACGTTCTCTATCATTCAAGGTTAACAGTTCGGTTTCTACAAATTTGTAACTACCACTTTCAGGCTTATCCAAAAGCCCCATCACGTTTAACAAAGTGGATTTACCACAACCAGACGGCCCCATAATAGAAACAAACTCTCCCTCTTTCACAGAAAGATTTATTCCGTTTAAAGCTGTTGTTTCAATTTCTTCAGTTTTGTAAACTTTTTCGAGATTTTCAATTTTGATCATTTTTATAGTATCTTTTGTTAGTATCGAGTATCAAGATCGATTACTCGTATCAAATAATTTATTTAGTGATAATTGTTAAATCTTTTTTTTAAGTTGGTGCCCCGATCAACGCACCTGATACGGAGCTTAACCAACCTAATTTGTTGTTTGTTTGGTTTTTTAGTTGTTTGGTTTTTTGGTTTTTTAATTGGTTACTTATTAATTTCAATAATATCGTACTGATTAAATTGATCATAGGATGAAGTAATTACTTCTTCACCTTTCTGCAAACCTTCTAGCACTTCATAGTATAAATAATTTTTACGGCCAATTTTCACATTACGTTTAGTTGCTTTTCCATTATTGATTACGAAAACCCAACTACCCCCAGTACTTTGAAAAAACTGTCCTTGGGCCAATAAAAGAGATTTACTATTATCTGATAAGGTTAATTTTATTTGCAATGAAAGCCCCCTTCTTAATTCGTCCGGCGATTTGCCTTCAAAAACTAACTCAACCTGGAACTGACCTGCTGTAACTTCCGGAATTACTTTTCTCACGGTAAGCGCATAGGTTTTTCCATTAAATTCACACTGTGCAGTTTGTCCTTCTTTAACTCTGTTGATATAATATTCATCAACTCCAGCTTGCAATTTATACCCCTGCAAAACATCTATTTTACCTAGCATCTCATTTGCACCATACGATTTTCCAATTACTGGATCGTAAGATGATAAACGACCCGAAACAGGCGCTTTAATAGTCATGTTCTCAATATTTTGTCTAATAGTTTGTAAACTTTCGTTCATCCTTGTTATCGAAAACTCTATTTGCTGTAATTGCATTACACGACTTTGATTTTCTTGCTTAACAGCTTGTTTTAATAAGGCTTTTCTACCAAGGTAATATTCATAATCTTGACTAGAATTATTAAACTCTTGTAAGGTGATTACTTTTTTAGAGAATAGTGAACTATCTATCTTATACTTCCTGGTTGCAGTTCTTAAACTATTCTCAATATCCATCATATCTTGGCTCATGATTCTTTGATTTTGTTCCAAGTCTAACCTCAATTTTCTTAACTGATTAATTTGTTCTGTAATACTAGTTTCACTAGAAGTATAACTAGATAACGCATTTGGATTTGCAATACGCAATAAAGGCGTTCCTGCAACTACGGTTGCTCCATTCTCTGTAAAAATCTCTGCAACAGTTCCACCTTCAGATGAACTAACAATTACCGAGGTTAGTGGGACTACGCTGGCATTTAAAAGTACTACATCCTCAAAATCCCCGTATTGAACTTTGCTGATGGTGATTTTTTCAGCTTCAGCCTTATAAACCTTGTTTAAGGATAAGCTATACCCATAGGCAACCAATGCTATAAAAGCAATTGCCCCTACCATAATTAATATCGTCTTTTTATTAAACCTTTTCTTCTGAATTACTTTGTCCATTTTAAAATTTGTAGTATGCTATGCCATTTACCAAGTTTATGCCAAGAGACAAATAAATTTTAAAACGCTATAAATCAGTAATTTAAAATTATCTTCCAAAAAATCATGTTCAATATCGAACAGTATATGTGCGTGAACGGACAGTTTCTACTAGCTTTACAAAATGACCGATGCCAACATATTAGTAATTGACGACGACGACGATATATTGTTGAGTGCCCGACTTTTTTTAAAGCAGCATTTTAATCAAATCCTCACTTGTAAATCGCCTAGAGAAATTAATGTTCTATTATCTAAAAATGAAATAGACATCATTTTATTGGATATGAATTACCAAAAAGGTGCGAGCGACGGTAGAGAAGGCTTATATTGGCTAGAACATATTCTATCTATTGATAAAGACTATATTGTTATCTTAATGACAGCCTTCGGCAATGTGGAGTTAGCCGTTCAAGCGATTAAAAAGGGGGCGATAGACTTTATTTTAAAACCTTGGGAAAACGAGAAGTTATTTGCCACATTGTCAGCTGCAGCCAAACTCAGACAATCAAATAAGAAAGTTAAAAAGCTAGAAAAAATCCATTCTTCCTTGCAGCATGACATGGAGCGTAAATTTGAAAATATCATTGGTAACAACGAAAACGTTCAACATTTACAGAGAACGATGATCAAAGTTGCCCCTACAGATGCTAATGTGTTAATACTGGGAGAAAACGGGACAGGAAAACAGGTTTTTGCTTACGAACTACATAAAAACTCCTTAAGAAGAAAACAGTTTTTTATGCATGTCGACCTAGGTTCCTTAAGTGAAAATCTATTTGAAAGTGAACTTTTTGGATACACCAAAGGCGCGTTTACAGATGCCAAAGAAGATAAACCCGGTCGTTTTGAAATGGCGGATGGGGGAACTATTTTTCTTGACGAAATCGGAAACCTCTCCCTTCCTTTGCAAGCAAAACTGCTAAGTGTCCTTCAAAATCAAACGGTAACACGCTTAGGCGACAGCAAAGCGCGAAAAATTGATGTTCGCTTAATAAGCGCTACCAATATGCCCCTAAACGATATGGTTGCTAAAGGAACATTTAGACAGGATCTTTTATTTAGGATCAACACAGTAGAATTAATCTTACCTCCCCTACGTGATCGCGGAAATGACATCAACCTTTTGGCCTTACATTTTTTAAACACATTTGCTACTAAATACCATAAATTAATTAAAACGATAAGCCCATCTGCTAGACAGGCAATGTTGACCTATAATTGGCCAGGCAATATTAGAGAGCTACAACATGTAATTGAAAGAGCTGTTATTATGAGCGATGGCCTTGAGGTAAGTATAGAAGACTTGCAGCTTTCTCCTCAAAAATTCGGAAGTCAAGCTACCTTACAAACCGATATGCCTTTGGATGAAATGGAAAAATTAATGGTGAATAAGGCGATTGAAAAACATAAAGGTAATATCTCTAGGGCGGCAGCCGAACTTGGTTTAACTAGAGCCGCCTTGTACAGAAGAATTGAGAAGTTTGGACTTTAGAGGATTGATGGTATTAAGTTCTCAGAAAAAATTACCAATTTTATAATCCAGATGATGAAACCCATAAGTAACGTATGCCTTTAAGCGCACCAACTTCTCCTTCTTTTCACCAACGATTTACTTTTAGGTTAATCTTTAGATTACTATGTATTAATTTAATGGCTATTCTATTGTATTACTTAATAAGCAATACAGAATTGTGGTTTACCATAACCGGAGTTAGCCTTATTTTATTAATTAGCATTATCTCCCTTTACTTTTACATTAACGAAATTAGGGATGATATAAAACGCTTTATTTTAGCGGTTAAAACTCGTGATCATACTTTAAATTTTAAGAATAAAGCTACCAAAGGGAGTTTCCCAGAATTATATGAATCATTTAACGAAATCATTCAGATCCATAAGGACATTCAACTAGAACAAGATGCTATTTTCCAGTTAATTAAAACCATTTTAGAGCAGGTTCCAGTTGGCGTAATTGTTGTAAAAAAAGAAAATAACAAAATCCCCATCGCTATTGGGTCTGAAATATCCTTCTTCAATCAAGCTGCCACAAATTTATTAAATGTACCTGCTTATCGTTATTGGCATCGTTTCCAAGAACACCTCCCTATTTTTACCGGCGAAATAAATAAGATTTGTGAGGGTGGTAAACGATTCTTAGAAATTAAACTCCAAGAAAAATTCATTCAGTTATCAATTGAAGTAATTCCTATTAATCTATACGGTGCTGATCATCTCATTATTTCTTTCCAAAACATTAAAGATGAAATTGAACAGAAGGAAACCGAGGCATGGAATCGTTTAATTGGAGTTATTTCTCATGAAATCTTAAATTCAATCACGCCCATCAGCTCTCTTTCGGATACCGTAAACCAAATGATCTCCGATAAAACAAGTTTAAGCAATGAAGATTTAGAAGATTTAAAACCTGCCTTGCAGACCATTAAAAGACGATCAGAAGGTTTACTTGATTTTGTGAAAGATTATCGTTTAATCGCTGAATTACCTACGCCTAATACTGAACAATATAGTGTTGGAGAGGTTTTACAACATATCAAAGTCCTTATGCAGCCTATGGTGGCTGCCAAACACATCCAATTCCAGGTTTTGCAAACTGCCTCAAAAATCACCTTACAACTAGATTTTAAATTAATTGAGCAAGCAATCATCAACTTAATTACCAATAGCATTTATGCACTTGAAGATATTGAAAAACCTATTATTCAGGTTACTTATCGTTTAGTGCACAATAAGGTTTACATCGATGTAATAGATAACGGTAAGGGGATTGAAAAAGAAGATATAGAAAGGATATTTGTTCCTTTTTATACTACCCGAAAAAATGGCTCGGGTATAGGTTTAACTATCACCAGAAATATCATGAAAATGCACCAGGGAAGTTTGGAGGTAAACTCAGTACCGCATAGCTCAACTACATTCTCCTTGGTTTTCAATTATTTATAAGGCGTGAATTAGCCTCCTAACATATCAATGGCTTCTGTGTTTCCTTGCTGTGCAGCAATTTCAAATACCGTTAAACCTCTTGCATCACAAATATCTGTTTTAGCACCATGTAATAACAACAGCTTCACAAGGTCATTTCTTCCAAACATGACTGCAAACATTAAAGCTGTACCACCATTTCCATGTTGTTTATTTAAATCTGCTCCATTTTCGATCAATAATTCGGCAATTTCAAGATATCCCTTAAATGCCACTCCCATTAACGCAGTATTGCCGCCATTATCAACCGCATTTACATCGGCACCATACTCAATCAACAACTTAGCGGCTTCGAATTGCTTGTTATAGCAGGCAATAATTAATGGAGTATAGCCCTTCTCATCTTTTACATTAAGATCGGTATCTCCTTTAATTAATTCTGACAACACTTGTAGGTTCCCTGTTCGAGATGCATGGATTAAAAGTTCTGGTTCTAGCTCCATTTTATCTTTTAAGTGATAAACATACAACTGGATCAATAAGTTTTTATTGATCAGCTATTTGGATCCAGACTGGACAATGATCACTTGTTTTTTCCCAACCCCTTACATGCCGGTCAACAGCGCCACCGGCTAACCGAGCAGCCAATTGTGGGCTCAGTAAAAAATGATCTATCCTCAAACCAGCATCTCTAGCATATGCATTCCTAAAATAATCATAGAAAGTATAAATCTTCTGATCTGGGTATAAAGTTCTAATTGCGTCAGTCCACCCTTGATCTACTACGCCCTTAAAAGCCGCACGAGTTTCTGGTCTAAACAAGGCATCTTCCACCCAGCGTTCTGGTTTATAAACATCTAACTCTGTTGGCATTACATTGTAATCACCAACTAGTACTACAGGTAAATTAGAATCAAGTAGTTGTTTAGCATGTAGGTTAAACCGTTCAAACCAGTCTAATTTATAATCGAATTTTGGCCCAGGTGCAGGATTTCCGTTCGGGAGATATAAGCACCCTATCACCACTCCATTAATAAAGGCTTCAATGTATCTACTCGGACTATCCTCCTCATCTCCTGGCAGTCCTCTCCTAAGTTCCTTAATTGCTAATCCACGAGTTAAAATGGCAACACCGTTCCAGCTTTTCTGTCCGTGCCAAATAGCCTCATAACCAGCATCATTAATGGCTTGTAGCGGAAACTTCTCTTGAGGTGCTTTTAATTCTTGCAAGCAAACCACGTCTGGTTTCGTTTCTTCCAACCAACGAAGTAAAACTGGCAACCTCCCATTCACTCCATTTACATTGTACGTTGCTATTTTCATACAGTATTAATTTAAGCTGAAGTCTAGCTGTTTAAATATTTACTTTTCTTAAATTCAATTCCTTTTCTAATTAAAATGGCGTGGTAAAAACTTGGAATATCATGCGTCCATTTTGGCAAAAACAAAATGATTAAAATTACATCCAATTGAGAAATTAACCCCAAAACGATACATATTTTCATCATCCAACCGCTATATGCGAAACCTAACAAGCATGTAAATGTAGCTAGCAAGGTAAGCCCCCATATCTTTGAAACAAATGCATGGGTACAAGTTTCCTTTCCAAATTTGATTAAACTTACCCCATAACACATCAGCTCCATTATAATGACAGCTAAAATACCAATCCAATTTTCTTTAATTAAGGTTGGATAAATCAAATAACAACTAAAGCCAATACTTAACCAAAATATTAAATCTATCTGACTATCCAATCTTCTCATTTTCTCGGAATCAATTTTCATCTTCCTAGCAATAATACCATCAAAAATATCTGATAACAATCCTAAGAACATTAAAATTAACACAATATAGGTGGCCTGCTCTTTCATCAAAAAAGAAAGAACAATAATTGCAGGGGCCACTAAAAATCGGAATAGGATTAACAAATATGGAATACTCATCAATAAATTATATCACTGTTCCATTCGGTATGGTTACTCCTTTTTTAATAACTACAATACCGTCTTTCACTACATACAAGCCATAATCGCCTTCATCCA
>DATJDT010000093.1:0-2218 GCA_035497275.1 Pedobacter sp. | reverse complement strand
CCCATACAGCCTTCGTCAAAAACGCCCATGATTACTTTGCGTTCTTTTAAGCCACGAGCGAATGATCTTCCTTTTTTCTCATCGGCCAAAGGGATCTTACTTAAACTAAAGCTTTTTACATGGCTTTGATCATAGCTTATTTTGCCTGTAGACAACCATTCTTGTAAACCGTCTACAAAAAAATCATCGTCGAAATTCTCACTCCACAGCGTACTATAAGGTATTTCGGCTTTTGTTAAGCAACCGTTTAGATTAAGCATACCCACTAAGCCAGGCCATTGACCACTCCAGTTGGCTACTGTTAAAATCGGACCGCGATGTGTAGTTAAACCAGCAAGTACATGATGTGAATATTGCCAAACACTTTCGGCTACAATTAAAGGCTGTTCTGGATCAATATTACGGAATATATCCATGCCCATTCTTTGCGAATCAATGAAGCCATGTTTCTTAATTGAATTATAGGAATGTGCACGTTTTACAGACCAGCCAAGCTTCTCGATAGCTGCTGATAATTGACCTTCCATTTGGAGTTGTGCAGCCCAACAATTTTGATTTGCCGAGAGCCTTAAATCCCCACTTGAAACTAATACAATTTGCGTCTGTACACCCGATTTCATAATTTATTAATGAACAAACAATTTATATAGAAAGAGTTTGTCGGTTTATATTTTGGTTATTGCCTTATAGGCTATATACAAAACTCACTAATCAAAAACACTATTTATTCTATTTATTTATCAAATTAATATAGGATATTATCTTAAAACCTCCTATCTTTAATCTTAATGCATTTATGATTTGCCAAAACAACTTAACTTTGCAAACGTAAATATTTATCATTTTTCAATAAATAAAGATGAAACCACATTTTCACAAAGTTCCAGTTACACTCCAAAGTTCGTTCAGTATAAGACATGATATTAAACCAGATTTTGGAACGGTTTGGCACTACCATCCAGAGCTAGAATTACACTACAATATTAAAGGTGAAGGCGTGCGTTTTATTGGCGATAATATTAGCAATTTTGCTTCTGATGAAATGGTATTATTAGGCGAAAACCTCCCCCATACTTGGCGCTGTAAAGATGAATATTTTCAGAGCAATCCCGATCTAAATGTGGAAGCTATGGTAATTCATTTTTTACCCGATTGCCTAGGCAAACATTTATTGAATTTACCAGAGGCTTATCTAATTCCAAAACTCTTTGAACGTGCGAAAAGTGGCATGGTAATACATGGCAAAACTAAAGAAACGTTGGCCGCCTTAATGGAGACTGCAGTACATGCCACAAATTTAGATCGAGTTATTATTTTGTTAACCATCCTTAAAACGTTAGCAGAAACAGATGAATTTGAAACGATTACCACGAAAAGTACTTTTTACCAATCGAATGAATCGGAAACCCTTCGTATTAATAAAATCTGCACCTATACCCTTTCCAATTATAAAAAAGAAATTAGCTTAGAAGAAGTCGCTTCGTTAAGTAATCTGAGCATTACTTCTTTTTGTCGGTATTTTAAATTAATGACCAAAAAGACGTATTACGATTTCTTGATTGAGATTAGGGTTAGTCACGCATGTCGGTTTTTAATCGAAAATAAGCTTCCTACCGAGATGATCTGCTTTAATTGCGGATTTAATAATGTATCAAATTTCTATAGACACTTTAAAAAGGTTACCGGAATGACGCCATTAGACTATAAAAGGAAATATTTGAATTAAGGGAACAAACATTATCTTGTAGGGAATTATATCAATCATCAAAATGAAAAGAATTAACCTCGTGCTATTGGCCATGTTGGCTTTCTTTCTTGGCAACCCTGTTTTTGCGCAACTATCTTCCAAACAAGTTGATTCTCTTGTGGAAAAAGCAATGAAAGAATTTAATGTTGCCGGTGCTGCCGTTGCCATTGTGAAAGACGGCAAAGTTATCCATCAAAAAGGCTATGGAGTTAAGTCGATCGAGACCAAATCTCCTGTAAACGAGCATAGTAATTTTCAGATTGCATCTAACACCAAGGCTTTTACAACTGCCGCACTAGCCATTTTAATAGATGAAGGAAAAATTTCTTGGCAGGACAAGGTAAAAACTTACCTTCCAGAATTTAAAATGTATAACGACTATGTAACTGAAAATTTCATGATCGAAGACCTATTGTGCCATCGCAGCGGAATGGGATTAGGTGTAGGCGATTTAATGTTCTTTCCGGATGG
>DATJDT010000092.1:0-8342 GCA_035497275.1 Pedobacter sp. | reverse complement strand
CAACAATATTAAAATGTTCAAATAAATCTTGTTCATCTTCTCCTTGCTCAATGGTCTCATTTTTCATCTTTATTTGATATTTATTTAAATTGTTAAAGCCTTAAAAAGTTAAGATATATGCTGAAAAACTTATTATACTGTATTTAAATTAAGTATTTCATATTTAAGCTTCCTACCGCAAAAATAAGATTAACAATTTGATAATTAGTAAAAATAATTTTTGGCTTATTTTTTGCTTTAAAATCTGCATAAACGAACCAACTATATGAAAACTATTACTGAAAATTTTAAAATAGTTATTAATTTTTTTCCTTATCTAATTAGAAAAATCTATTTTCGACCTTGATAATCAATCAGGTGAATGAAAAAAAAATTGAGTTCTGGACTTAAAGTATTAATTTTTCTACTTTGTCCGTTGGCTGCATTCAGCCAAAATGATATAGGCGATTTGTTCCAATCTGGGCCAGCTGATGCAACAAAATTAGTAAACGCTTATATCAATCCCTTGTTTAAAGGGTTGGGAGTTGGATTAAACTCCGGCTGGACTAACACAGCAAAAACTAAAAAAGCATTTCGATTTGATTTAAGAATTACTGGAACTGCCGCATTTGTTCCAAATTCAGATAAAGCTTATGATGTTAAAGCATTAGGCTTAGAGAATATTAGACCTGTTGACCCTAACAAATCCATTGGTCCAACTGCCTTTGGCGAAAAAATAGATGGACCGTTAATGGAAATCTATAACAGCAGTTTACCCGATCCAGACCCCACAACTTTCAGATTACCAAAAGGCACAGGATTAAATTTCGTACCTTCTCCGCAAGTTCAATTAACTGTAGGTTTACCCAAACATATCGACGTATCTTTAAGATTAGTGCCAGATATTAAGATTGAAGATGGTACGCTTAATTTATTTGGCGCAGGTGCAAAATTTGAATTACTTCCTTTATTAATGGGAAAGAAATATAAAGCTACACCTATAGACTTAGCCCTGGCTTTTGGTTATAGTAGCGTTAATTTTAATCTTCCTTTAACAATTGATGATCAAACAACAAATGATCAGGTTGTTGATGTTAAAATGAAAGGTTATAGTGCCGAAGCTATTGTTTCAAAAAAGATCTTATTTATCACACCTTTCGCAAGTGTTGGGATCCATCGCTCTTCATCAAAATTAAATGCCTTAGGCTCTTATGACTTTGATGTACCCGTTACTCCCCAAACCCCAACCGGCAAAAAAACATATAAAGATCCTATTTCGCTTAATCAAACCGACATCAATGGTATGAAAGCTACATTAGGCTTTCAGATGAATTTGGCCTTCTTTAAAATTTTCGCATCTTATACACAGGCAAAATATAGCTACGCCAACGTGGGAATTGGGTTTGGAACTGGGAAGTAGGACAAATGCATGCAGATTTATAGTCCAATCCATCAAATTAGTTATCAGGCGCTAGCTCAAATTTCGGTTAAACGTGACGATTTGATTGACCCTTATATCTCTGGCAATAAATGGCGAAAGCTTAAATATATTTTAGCAGATGTGCTTGCCAACGGGAAAACACATTTGGTAACCTTTGGCGGTGCATATTCTAATCATCTTGTTGCCACAGCAGCCTGTGCTGCTCGGAATCAATTAAAATCTACCGCGTTCGTACGTGGTGAAGAGGTAACAAATGAAATGCTCGTATTATGCAGGTTATTTGGTATGCAATTGATTTTTGTAGACAGAGCGCAATACCGTCACAAAAAATTGTTATTTGAACAATATTTCAGTGAAGATCAAGAAGCTTATTTCATAGATGAAGGTGGCGCTTGTGAAGCAGCCGTAAAGGGTTGCGCAGAAGTTATCAATGAACTTTCAATTCCATACGATTATATCTTTTGTGCCGCTGGTACGGGAACTACAGCTGCTGGTTTACTAAGGGGCTTAAATGCAGCCAAGCTACCCACTATACTACATGTGATTCCTGTATTAAAAAATGGAGAATTTATAACAAAAGAAATTGCCGCTTATGAAAATGATGTAAGCAAACTTCAGTTACATTTAAACTATCATTTTGGAGGCTATGCTAAAACAACTCCTGAACTCGTACAGTTTATAAAGAATTTTACGGCAAGCACTGGACTATTAATAGATCCTGTTTATACGGCAAAAATGTTCTACGCCATTTATGATTTGATTGAAAAGAACAAACTTGAAAAAGATGCTAGAATCCTTGCAATACATACTGGCGGCTTAATGGGAATAATGGGAATGAAAGAAAAATTCTTTATTTAAGTGCTGTATCACTTCCCTTAAATACATTCAAGGTAGCGGTTTTCCAAAAAATGTAACCTAAACGGGCACAGGTATCAGCAACCATTAACTCAACATCCTTTGGTACATCATTTGCAATTCGCCAACGAATGGTATACTTACTATTATAAGATAGATAAATAACTACATCTGCTAAAAAAGGTTCAACAAACTCCAATTCTTTCAAATGAATAGCCTGCAATTCTTCAGATAGGCGCTTTAGTCGTACCGTCATTACTTTCTTCAAAGGCTGAGCCGGTAGGACTTCAAAATCAAAAAATGGGACTACTGTTACAATCATTTACTAAAAATATTAGCAAATATATGTTTTTATTTCATCTATCCATGAAATAAATTGTCAATTTTTTTACATATTCAGTAATGGTTTAATTTTCAAACAGATCATTATTAGCTATATTTATGATACTAACAACAATAATATGTTTCCGAAAAAAATCCTTGCCACGCTAGTTATTTTACTGGTTTCAACCCTTGCTTTCAGTCAGCTTAACCAAACTGAAGCCCAATTACAAGAGCTTGTTAAAAAAACAAATACGATAGGTTTAGCAGTAGCCGTTGTAAAAAATGGAGAAATAATTTATACCCATTCCTTTGGTTATAAAGATGTAGAAAAAAACATCCTGTTAAATAACACAGATATTTTTAGAATTGCCTCCATTTCCAAATCATTTTCGGCAACGGCGATCATGCAGCTGGCAGCGGCCAAAAAATTATCATTAGCTGATGATTTTAGTAAATTGGTTGGCTTTAAAGTTAGGAATCCAAAATTTCCAGAAACCATTATCACCTTAAAAATGATACTTTCCCATACTTCTAGCATCAACGATAGTGAAGGGTACTTTAATTTAGATGTAATTAATCCAGAAAAAAGTAAAAATTGGGAAAAATGCTATAACAATTATGAACCAGGGAAAGGTTATAGTTACTGCAATCTAAATTTTAATATGGTGGGGGCAGTAATTGAAAAAATAACTGGAGAGCGATTTGATAAGTATATTAAAAACCATATACTAAATCCATTAGATTTATACGGTGGATATTGGGTTGAATCTTTAAAGCAAGATCTTTTCGCGACGCTCTACGAATATAATGATTCAGAGAAAAAATTTAATCCATCTCCAACAGCTTATGCACCTCGTACAGAGGAAATAAAAAACTATGTAATGGGTTATAGTACCCCAATATTTTCACCAACTGGTGGGATGAAAATATCGGCTACCGATTTAGCAAAATATATGACCATGCATATGAATTACGGAAAATACAATGGTAAGCGCATCATTGCTAAAAAGTATGCAAAATTGATGCAAACAGCGCTTTCAGATGAAGAAGGATATGGCTTAGCAATTAGAACTAGCGATAAACTAATAAATGGAAAAACGCTTAAAGGGCATACAGGCTCAGCGTATGGCCTTTTTAGTGCTATGTTTTTTGACCCAAAAGAGAAATTTGGAATAGTCGTAATTACCAATGGCACGAATGGAGGTTATACAGATGGCTTTAACAATATTATTAAAGCAAGTTTTAACGTCTTATACGAAAATTTGATCAGCAAAAACAGCAAGTAGGTTTATCCACAGATGTGTAAAAGTTTTATTCAAATTAAAACCATTAAATACCTAGCTTGTTATCATCATAACGGCGATAAAAAAGTCCTGTGAACGGGTGATCCGTGAAGGGCAGGCACACCATAAATAGCAAGCTTAGGTTCGTGTTTTCACGAACCTTTTTTTGTCCGACAAACACATCTTCTCTCCTATTATTTTTCCACATTTCTTAAAACATACACAGCTTCTTCCTAAAAACATACTTTAAATCATTTAAACCTATATTTTGTCAAATTATCAAAATAGTGCTTAAATTTGATAATTAGGCGCTTTTTACTACTTTTGAATAGACCAAATGTATTGCCATGTATCAACTTAGTATAGCTCCAGATCAAGTAAATCAAACCTTACAACAACACATCCTAGCAGATGGCTTCGACCTTACTTATGATATGGAAAAAAGTGAAGGTGCTTATATTTACGATTCGAAATATAACCGCCGACTTTTAGATTTCTTCACCTGTTTTGCATCAGTACCCTTAGGTTACAACCATCCAAAAATGGTGAACGATGAGAACTTTAAAAAAAATCTACTCTTAGCCGCAATAGCAAACCCATCAAATGCTGATGTGTATACGCAACAGTATGCAGAATTTGTAGCAACATTCTCAAAAATTGGTATTCCTTCCTACTTGCCTCATGCTTTTTTTATAGCAGGTGGCGCATTGGCTGTTGAGAACGCGATTAAAGTAGCAATGGATTGGAAAGTTCAAAAGAATTTTGCAAAAGGGTATAAAGAAGAAAAAGGGTTTAAAGTATTACATTTCGAGAAAGCATTCCACGGAAGAAGTGGCTATACACTTAGTTTAACCAATACTTTGCCCGATAAAACCAAATGGTTTGCCAAATTTGATTGGCCAAGAGTGACAATACCTCAAGTTAAATTCCCTTTAAATGGCGATAATTTGGCGCAAGCTATTTCTACTGAAGAAATTTCTATAGCTCAAATTAAACAAGCATTTATAGACCACAAAGACGATATCTGCGCTATTATCATTGAACCCATTCAATCTGAAGGCGGCGACAATCATTTACGCGAAGAATTCTTAATTCAACTTCGCCAACTTGCAGATGAAAATGAAGCATTTTTAATTTACGATGAAATCCAAACAGGGGTTGGTTTAACTGGAAAGTTTTGGTGCCATCAACATTTTAGTGAACAAGCTAGACCGGATATCATCGCATTTGGTAAAAAAATGCAAATATGTGGAATTCTTGTCGGCAATAAGGTCGACGAAATCGAGACGAATGTATTTAAGGTCCCTTCTCGCATTAACTCAACTTGGGGGGGTAATTTAGTAGATATGGTTCGTTCTACTCAGATATTGCAAATTGTTGCCGAAGATAAACTTTGTGAAAATGCAACAGTTGTTGGACAGTATTTAACTAATAATTTAAACACACTTGCTCAAAAACATGATAAAATGCTGAATGTTCGTGGACGAGGCTTACTGGCTGCATTTGATTTACCAAACAAAGAAATGCGTAATGCCTTTATTCAAAAGGGCCTGGAAAATAATGTAATGTTTTTAGGCTGTGGCAACCAAACAATCCGTTTCCGCCCAGCTTTGTGTATAGAAAAACAACATATCGACCTAGGGATGGAGGTAATGGAGAAAATACTTCCAACCCTTTAAACTTATTTATCTAATAAATCCTTAATCTCTAGCGCTAACTTTGATTGCATAATAGGCCCTTCAAAGCCAACAGTCTTATATTGAATCATCCCAACTTTATCGATTACAAAAGTTGAGGGGATGGTATTTATGTTAAATGATTCGGCTAGCTTCCTGTCATTATAATAAAATGGAAAAGTAAATTTATTTTGCTTTACCCAGCCTATGGCATCTTGTAAGGTATTCTTAGAGCCCGAATTCATTATCATGAATATAACGTTAGGATTGTTCTTATATTTGTCATATACCTTTTGCATATAGGGAAAGCCTTCAATGCAAGGCACACACCAAGTTGCCCAAAAATCTACCACTACTACTTTGCCTTTTAAAAATGATGGATCTATTAATTTTCCCTGCATGTCGTATACATTCGCAAAAAGAGGTGCTACTGCGTTTATTTTGGCGGCCTGCAGTTTAGGTAAATTCTGCTGCTCCCATTCTTTTTGTACCGATAATAGTTGCTGCTCAAACCCATCATCACTCCCTTGATAAGCAATGTAGTTTCGTTTAAAATTTTGAAGCATTACCGAGTCAACAGGCATCTTTAATAGAATTTTTCGATATGAATCAAACGCTAGCTTTGGTTTATGTGTCTGCTCATATAAATAGGCCAGATTATGATAGACCTCAATATTTTTTGATAACCCGATTGCTGATGTCAACGTCTTTTCTGCTAATTCATATTTCTGCTGACGAACGTAGATATTTCCAATAATCGATAATATTTCTCCCTTTTGTTCTTCAATTAATGTTAATTTATTCGGCACATATCCAGGTATATAATCATATTCTGGAAAATACCTAATTACACCAAAAGGATAATCGTTCACTATACTTAGGGCTTTTTCTGCATACATTTTTGCCGTATCAAGCGCTAAATCATTTGTGGCCAATGTACTTGCCAATTCCTTTAATTCTTTTGCTAACCAGGGATTCTTAACTGCAGCAACCCCTCGAGCGTGGAATAACGCCTTCTCTTCGTTCTTCTGTTTGGAATAATACTCGAAAAGAAGTTGATGAATGCCCGATTGACTAGAACTCTCACCCTCAGTTTTGTACGACAATAAATCCTCTAGCTTTTTTATTTTTTCTACTTCGTTCTTTGTTTTGTAGGCCTGTTCATACTTAAATTCGTAAGCAACCTCAGAAGTAGGATACTTCCTTAAAAGCATATCCCTTAAGGTATCAATTTTAGCATTTTGACCTAAAATTAAATAACCCATCGTAACTTGATTAATATTGCCCATTTGGGTAGGGTTCTCTTGCAATTTCTGATCAATAAGAGCTAAACCTTCGCTCAGGTATTTTGCGGCATTAGCCTTATCATCAGCCATTTTATTGGCAAGCAATTTTAATTTTGCCGCATAATTATTAGGATACAACAACAACTCTTTCTCTATAAGCTGATTAACTTTAATCTTCAATGAATCTGCTGATTTGCCCATTTGAGAGGCTAAGCTATATGATTTATAAAGGTAGGTGTCAAATACAGGCTTGTCTTGCTTATAAAAAATTATTTCATAATGACTTTTTACATCTGGCCGATATAAGCTATCACCTTGCATAATGTAAAATGAGGCGTATTTAGCGTATCGAGGTACAACAAAAGAGGTTTGCCATAGCTCTCCATTTAGTTGAAGAGGAAGGCTATTTGGCATCTCGAAAAAATTACTGTAGCTAAACAACAGTGTAGGTATTAAATCTTTATTTTTGGCTTTAAAACTAATTGTTACTGTTTGTCCAATTTCTGGCTTTTCAGGATTAATGCGCACCAATTCTTTTTGAGCATAGCTCGAAAACCCAAAACACACCAAACAAACAAGCGTTAAATAACGTAAATTCATACTTTAAAAATAGACAAAGAATAGCACAAATAAAACACCTGCTGTTGCGTTAGATGCTTCTACCTAATACTTTTACCATGAAAAAAAAATATACTAAAGGTCTATTTATCCTGCTGATCGTAATTATCATAAGCTGGCTGTTAAAAGACACATTTTCTCAGCCAAACGCTGCTGATCTTGACGGCGGTTTCACAGAAAAAGCAAGCTATCGAAATGAAAACAATACTGGCCCAGTACAGCATATTTACAGTGTGAGTGTGAAAAATCCAGCGAATGCTAACTTTGAAGCTTACGGCAGTTTAATGCCACATCATAAATATGGAAATACTAAAGTGTATTTTTTTAAAGCCGGTGAGCCAATTCCTATAAAACTCTATCCAGGAAACATTAATTTCGACGCTATATATGAACCAAACTGTATCGCGCTCTACGAAAAAAGTGCAATGGGTAATTCTGCAGTAACCTTAAGTCCCTTTATACAAAAGCTGAAAACCCCGTAATTGCTCTTCCAACAATAAGGGTATTAATTTCTTTCGTTCCTTCATATGAATAAATTGCTTCAGCATCAGCCACAAAACGAGCAACATCATATTTAAGCAAAATACCGTTTCCTCCCATCACCTCTCTTGCTTTACTCACTACATCACGTGTACGTAATGAACAAAAAACTTTAGCCAGCGAAGCATGTTCATCGGTTAGTAAACCTTGATCTTGTAATTGAGAAAGCCGAAAGCATAAGGTTTGCATAGCCGTTAAATTAGAAAGCATCTCTACTAGATGATTTTGGATCAGTTGAAAAGAAGCGATAGGTCTGCCAAATTGCTTTCGAGTTTGTGTATAACCTAAGGCGGCCTCATAAGCACCCCTTGCACAACCTACAGCTTGCCATGCTACTCCA
>DATJDT010000091.1:0-6429 GCA_035497275.1 Pedobacter sp. | reverse complement strand
GATTTAGCTACAAAAGAAGGATTTAATCAAAATCACAATGTCTCTATACAAGGAGGAACTGAAAAACTTCAATCATTCCTATCTGTAGGTTATTATGATGAAGCGGGAGCTATTAAAGGATATAACTACGAGCGTTATAACTTTAGGTTAAATACTGTTTATAAACCTTTGAATTGGTTAACCATTAAGCCATCTATAGTTGGTTCTCGTCGCGCAGTAGCAGATAATCAATACTCCGTAACTTCAATGTATTCAAATCTTCCATGGGATAGTCCCTATGATGCCAATGGAAACTTGGTGGGCCACCGTTCTAGTACTTGGGTAAATAGTGTATCTACAAATTATCTGTATGACTTGCAATGGAACCGTTCTTCAAACAACAATTATGAATTAATGGGTAATTTTGATTTTGACATCAATATCACCAAGCAACTTACTTTCTCATCGGTTAATAACTATAGGTTTAATGCTTACAGTGCCAGTGGTTACACCGATCCTCGTTCAAATGGCGGACAAAGTGTAAATGGCCGTATTACAGAATATAGATCTGAGTATACTCGTCGCTATACAAACCAAATTCTGCGTTATAACAATATGTGGGGAAAACATAGCCTAAACGCTTTGGCAGCTTATGAGTTTAACGATTACGGTAGCAAGTCGTTAGATGTATATGGAAATGGTTTATTACCAGGTTTTGAAGTGTTGGATATTGTATCTAAGCCTGAAAGAACCAAAGGAGGAATAAGTGAGTGGGCAGTACAATCTCTATTTCTTAATTCAAATTATTCGTTCGATGGTAAATATTTGGCACAGCTATCTTTCCGTAGAGATGGTGCTTCCAATTTTGGTAAGAAATACGGTAATTTCTTCTCTATCAGTGGCGGATGGAATATTAACCGCGAAAACTGGTTTAAATCAAATATCATCAATACCCTTAAGCTTCGCGCTGCTTATGGTACCGTAGGTAACCGTCCAAACTCATTATATCCGCAATACGATTTATATTCTGTGAACCCAACTGCGGGTTACAATGGTGTTCCAGGTCTTTTAATTAGTCAGATCGGGAATAAAAACCTTACATGGGAACAAACTTATACCAGCGGTGTAGGTTTAGATCTTTCTGCATTTAGTAACAGACTTAGATTAAACGCTGATTATTATATTAAAAGCACAGATAACATTTTGTACAGTGTGCCTATTTCAGGCTTAACTGGTGTAACAAGCATTTGGCAAAATGTAGGTAAAATGCAAAACAAAGGTATAGAGGTTGCGCTTGGTGGCGATATTATCCGTACCGATAACGTAACATGGAGCTTAGATGTGAATTTGGGTACCAATAAAAATAAGCTTACCGATATCTACAAAACCAGAAACCTGGATGGTACTTATTCGGCCAAACCTATTATTAGAAGCGATGGCTTGGGTATTGCAGGGTCGGCAAGCCGAATGTTAGAAATTGGTTTACCTGTTGATACGTATTATCTACCAGAATGGGCAGGTGTTAATCCTGAAAATGGTTTGCCTCAATGGTACAAAGTAACTAGAGATGCTAATGGTAATGAAACAGCAAGAACAAAAACCTCTAGTTATGCACAAGCTACACAAGAAAAACTTGGTAAGGCTTCTCCAGATTTGTTTGGGGGTATTACGACATCCCTAACATGGAAAAAGTTTGATTTAAATGCGGTATTTGGCTACTCGATTGGTGGTAGTTTATATAATTACTCGCGTCAAGAATACGATTCGGATGGAACTTATACCGATAGGAATCAAATGGTGTTAATGGATGGTTGGAACAGATGGCAAAAACCTGGCGACATTGCAACCCACCCAATAGCACGCTACGGTAATCAAGACAAAGGAAATTCTACATCTTCACGATATATAGAAAGCAATGACTTTTTTAGAATGCGTTCAATGGCGTTAGGATATAATTTTGATTTAAAAAAGCATAAGGTTAGAAACTTAAGAGTTTTTCTAGCTGGAGAGAATTTATTTGTACTGACAAAATATTCAGGAGTAGATCCGGAAATACCTACTGATGGGGAAACGATCTTATTTTCAGCAGGGCCATCTATTTACCCTATGACCAGAAAATTCATGTTAGGACTTAATGTTTCATTCTAAAGAAAATAAAAAATGAAAAAGATATTAGCTATCATCTTTGCTACAATTGCCCTATCATCTTGTGAGATTGATAGAGCGCCATATGGATCAATGGGATCTGAAAGGATCAATGAAAATCCAGAAGAATCTATAGATGGTTTACTTAATGGTGTATATGCACAACTTAAGGCATGGTCAGATCCTATGCATCGTTTAGGGGAATATGCTGGCGACAACATCATGATCAGAGGATCTTCTACAGATGCATTTTATGAGTTTATCTCCTTTGCCAGAACACCAAACAATGGAAGGTTATCTACTTTCTGGGACAGTGGCTATAAGGCCATTGCTCAAGCGTCTAACATTATTAACATGATACCCCAAGGCAAAAATGCTACCCTAGATAGCAAGTTAGGAGAATGCTATTATGTTCGCGGAATGATGTATTTTTATCTGGTTCGTGCTTTTGGACGTCCGTATTACCAGAGCCCAGAAACCAATTTAGGCGTACCTATTGTGAATGGCACTCCCGACGATGTTATCAATGCAAATTTGCCAGATAGAGCCACGGTTAAGGCAACCTATGAACAAGTTATTGCTGACCTGAAAAAGGCTGAAGAAATGATTACGGTAAATAAGGGACCAATCTTTGCTTCTAAAGAAGCTGCACAGGCCATGCTCTCAAGAGTTTATCTTTATATGAGCGGAACTTATGAAAACCCTAATCAAGCTTTTGCTCAACTTGCGGTTGATTATGCAAATAAAGTAATCACAGGGTCAACTAAGTATAGCCTATTGCCAAGAGACCAATTCATGAAATACAATACCTTTATACCTGAGAATAATAAAGAGACCATTTTCGCAATTAAACGTGTTGCGTCAGAATACTCTGGTTCTGATCATTATTATGGTATTGGCGGTATGTATGCTAATATTGGTGGACAAGGTTGGGGCGAAATGTATGCCAGCGCTAAATACATTAGCCTGTTAAACGAAACAGGCAGGAATGATTGGCGACCAGAAAAATATAAAATAGTAGATGCTAGGGCTGCGTTTATCGAACCTACTTATTCAAAAAACGCAGCAGGAGCCTATACTGCTGAAGTCTTTAGATTTATTAAAGATGACGTAGGGAATGTTTTAAACTACGTACAGGCTACGATAACAAGAAATGGAAGCACAATTACCTGTACAGAAGGTACCGATGTGTATACACTTACACCTGTTGATGCAGCTCAGGAGATTTATTCTATCAATTATAAAAATGGCAAAACATACACTGGTGTAATAGATTATTTTATTACGTTAAACCGTGTTTACCCTCAATTTTATATTGTTAAAGATTCACGTGAGGGAGAAAATTCTCATTTGCATTCTCCGGTAATCAGCAGATTAGGCGAAGTATATTTGAATAGAGCTGAAGCATACGCCAAGTTACAGAAATATGGAGAAGCGCTTACTGATTTAAATGCGATAAGAACACGCTCTATTGTTAATGGTGGCTATACCTCTTTAAGTGCAGCAAATGCTGGAGATCTGATTGATAAAGAAAGACAATTGGAATTGGCTTACCAGGCTGAGCGTAGTTTTGATGTGTTCCGCAACGGTAAGCCTCTTACTCGTTTATACCCGGGTCCTCAAAATCAAACTACAAGTATAGCAGCTACCGATTTTAGGGTTATTTATTACATTCCTCAAAGTGCAATTAATTCGTATCCGGGGAAATTAACCCAAAATCCTACTAATTAATAAAGAAAATTCGTTTTTAAAACGCTAAAAAACGACCAATGTTCGCTTGAACGTGGTCGTTTTTTTTGTGCTCGCCACTATTGAGCTGCAAACTACGGATAGTAACTCCATTTCGCTCTAATAATAGCTCATCAAAAAAGCCCTTATAATAAACCTCCTTAACTTCATACCTTCTGCTATTCCAGGTATTTTTAAGTTCTACCCACTCAGGATAGAACACTACATTTTGCTTTGTTGTCTTAATCCCAAGCTGTTCTGCTTCTGCTTGATTTAAGACTACTGCATTTCCTAAAATCCTTGCGGTATAAATAGTAGATGGGTTTTGGTAGGTATTTGCTGGAGAATCATTTTGTAAGAGTTCCCCATCCTTTAAAATCAACAATTGATCAGCCAAAAACAATCCATCTGTTGGATCATGCGAAACCATAATAATCGTAACACCTGTTTCTCTTGCTAAACGCTTTATATCGGCTCTTAATTCATTTTTTAGCAATGAATCAACCTGACTGAAAGGTTCGTCTAACAATAATATTTTAGTATTGCTAACCAATGCCTTTGCAATAGCAACTCGTTGCTGTTCTCCGCCACTTAATTCTATAATCTTCTTATCCTTTAATTTGGTGATGTGTAAATGTTCCATCATCTCCATTGTTTTTGCCTGCTTTGCTGCGATATCGGTATTTGATAACATAGATGCGATGTTATCATAAACTTTCGCGTAAATATTGAGCGAGAAATCCTGGGTCACCATTTTCATTTCCCCATGGCCAGGAATAAGCTGTTCGTCGGGACCTTTTACCTTATTTCCGTTAAATTTAACCTCTCCAAAATCTGGCTTTAATAACCCGTAAATACATTTTAAAAGGGTTGATTTTCCACTCCCACTCTCTCCAATAATAGCAACAATATCTCCCCTATTTATAGAGAAACTGATATTTTGAATACCTGATGCTTGCGTTGGCTGATATTGCTTAGATAGATTGCTAACAGTGATTATATGTTCATTCACCTGGTAAAGATAATAAAAAAATCCCGCAGCTTTCGCCGCAGGATTTTCTCTTCATTTGTATGCTGCCAATAGGCAGGTGTGTTTGTTTATTTTTTAAATTCCTCCGAATGAGATACCAAAAGCTACATTTCTTAAACCTGCAGGGCCTTGGTTTTTTGCGAAAACATCATTCAAATAATACTTAGTATATAAGTTAAATCCACTATAACCTACCCTAAATGTTAAGCCATATCTAAAAGGCTCTAAATTAAACGTATCTTTTATTTTAACTTTTCCATACTCATCACTAATCTGTTTTGTTTTTCCCCATATTAATGCGCCAATCTCCCCTCCAGCTGCTATCTCAAAGCTAGAACCTTTAGCAGGACGCAAGGCAAAAAGAACAGGCAATCTTAAATAAGTTGAGCGAAGCAGATTCTTGTCATAGTTAACATTTGGGTCAATGCTATAAGTAAGCTCGTCTTGGTCTGGCTGTAAGGTTACCGCTTTACGGAAATGAAAGGTATGATAATCTAAACCTAACGCAGTTTTAATTCTAAGGCTTCTATCTTTTGATAAAGCAACGTGACCACCTAATATATTAAATGTAAAGTTTGGGCCCTTATCTAGAGAAAGATCTTTAACCGCTGTAGAACTCGTAGCATTTCCATCATTGGTAAATCTTGTCCATCCAAAATCAAATCCAAAAGCCACGCCAAACGATGCGCTTTTGTCTTTATCTTTTGAGTTGGTGCTAGGCATCCTAATTACCAACTTTCTAGTTTTATGGGTAGTACTATCGGTTTTAACCGAGTCTGTTTGGGCAAAACTGCTTATTGTAAATCCTAACAATAATGCAGCAAGAATTATTTTTTTCATAATTTGTGTGTTTGGTTTGTGTGTTTATTTGGTTTGTGTGTATTAATTAATGTCTTTTTGTAAGGTTACTAAGCCCAAGTCAATGCTCACCACGCCATCTTTTTCGGTAATGATATTTCTTGTGGTCTTATCAATTTTTTCTTTTACTCTTCCAACAAAGGCAAATAAGCCCTTTTTATTCCCTCTTCTATCTTCTGTAGTTCCTTCTGCCTGGTACTTGCTTAACTCTATTCCCTCATTTTCGTTTTTTTGTTGAGGTGCTACTTGAGCAATAACAGTTGGACTTTCTACCGATACTGTTGGTAATACATCTATCGGCTTCGGATCTGCTTGTTTTATAGGTAGACGAGCAAGAGTTGTACTTGGTTGCAAGGGCTCCTCATTATTTTTTATAGTAGCTACTTGAACAAGTTTAGTGCTAGTTACTTTTGTTGCGGCGAAATTGCTTTCACTAACTCCTTTTTCCTGAACGGGTGTAGTAATTATTTCATTGCTAGCCTTTGGCAGTACACGTTCAACTGGTTTAGATATGCTAACAGTTGCCTCATCAGGGTGAAGTTGTACCTTGTCAGTTTTTTGAAAGACCAATATTGCCGTAAACGTTATGGCCACACTGGCAGCTGCCATCCAATAAATAGGCAAGGTACGTTTGCGTTTTGGCGCTAATTGAGTTTCAATTTTATTCCATAAATCTGCAGATGGTTCAA
>DATJDT010000090.1:0-1837 GCA_035497275.1 Pedobacter sp. | reverse complement strand
ACCATACATATTAAGCGAGACTCATTATTCATTATTGCAAAGGGTATGGTTTTACAAGCTGATAGTAATTATAGGGGCGCTGCATTAACCATAGACGCAAAAAACAAAATTACAGGCATCGATAGCCTGCAGTTTAAAGGATTTTCTGTTGGAATTTCGGTAAGTAACACACAATTGTTATTAAAAGGGGTAAACTTTATAGATTGTTCATTGCCCGTACAGAATAACTATTTTTTTAAAAACCAAATTCTCATTACCGTTGATCTTAAAACCAGTAGTGGCAATAGTTCTAAACCTGCTCAATAGGAAGACAAATGATAAATAGGAGACCTGAACGAATCTTTTTAATGGTAATTACCATTATCCTTTGCCTTTTCTTTTACAGGTTGTATAGTGTAACGCAAGCCAAATTTGCAGATGTTAACGAGCGTTTGCAAGCAGGTACAATGGTAAACTTGAATGCCAAAAATCCGGCGACACAACTCCGTAATCTATTAAAGAAGGGTTATTATTTCGAAGACCCACGCGATATTGAACTCATTGAAAACACAGTAGCTAAAGCCTTTAAAACTAACGAAGCTTTGGATAATGTAGGTGAACTGAATAAGAGGAGTTTCTACGTTCTGGCGGAGGAAGCAAAAAAGAAAGGGGGTAAATCCTTTCAAGCTAGGGTTGCGGCATCGAAGGCATTATTGGGTTATACTGGCGAGGATGATTCTCTGCTGAATCAATCATCCGCCTACACCGCCACCGTTGATCTCGCATTGGGCAATTATTCGATGAATGGAACTATTTTAGCTCAGGAAACTCCACAAGAAGGAGTGATTGTAAGATTAGAAATGATTGTACCCCAAGACAGTTTGTATGCAGAAGAACTGGCCGAAGACAGGGTAAGAGTCACTGAGAAATCCACGACCTTTAAAAAGGTGTTTATTAAGGATACCTTGGGTAGGAAAAAGCTTGAGCAACTAACGGCCTACACCAGAACAGATGCCAATGGAAGGTTTAATTTTGAGCAACTGCCAGCTTATAAAGCTTTTAAAGTGCTACCTCTTAGGTCTGGCTTTCAGTTTGGAGCGTCAAAAGGGATTCAAAGCTTAACGCGTAACGAATCCTTTGTTTTTTATCAAAATCCGCATACCATCAAATTATTTTCAACACGCGATTTTAATATCCTTAAGAAAGAGAAATCAATGATTGTACGCACACCAGCAACATTTAATTCTTGGTTTTTTATCATCTGTGCTTGTTTCATTGGCTCATTTTTATTTATTCATCTCATCTTATCTTGGAAATTTAAGGAAGTAGATCAAACGATCCTACCAATATTGATGCTGCTTACAGGCATTTCATTTCTTACCTTATTTAGTTTACAAGACCCCTTGCGCGATCGTTTTTTGGCGAAAGACTCTATTGTCTATTTATTAATGGGACTAGGTGGAATGTTACTGATCTTAATGCTCAAAATGCGTCGCTTTAATGCCGACCATTGGGTTTATAGACTATTGTTATTCAAAAATCTAAGGTCGGCAGCAAATGGTTGGCCCTGGATTGTACTGGCAATCTGTTTACTTTCCCTAACGGTGTTTTTTGGAACTGGTCCAGAGGGAAGTGGTGTTAAGGTAAATCTATTTGGCTTTCAACCAAGTGAAGTCGTTAAATATATGGTTATCTTTTTTCTGGCCGGCTTTTTTGCTGTGAACGAAAAGCTGATTAGTGAATATACAAGTTGGAACAAAAGATGGTCATTTTTCTACATTGCTTTAATTGCTATCCTACTAACCTTGATGCTATTTTTAATCTTGGGCGATCTTGGTCCAGCCATGGTAGTTTGTTT
>DATJDT010000089.1:0-2239 GCA_035497275.1 Pedobacter sp. | reverse complement strand
GTTCAACTGAACTTCAGAACGTAATGCACCTTCAACTTTAATGCCGTCGTTAATGATTGTACGGATAGCAGATAATTCATCATCTGACCAATCTTGTACTTTTTTGTTGAAATCAATTCCTGCTTCAGTTAAAATGTTCTGAGCAGTTTGTCTTCCTATTCCGTAGATATAGGTTAGTCCAATTTCACCTCTCTTGTTTCTTGGTAAATCAATACCTGAAATCCTTGCCATATTTCTCTTTTGTTTTTAAATGAACGATCGAACGGCGGGCCACCGTTGTACGGAATTCGTTCCAGTGTTTTAAATTATCCCTGACGTTGTTTGAATTTAGGATTCTTCTTGTTAATCACAAAAAGCTTCCCTTTACGGCGAATAATCTTACAATCAGCGCTACGTTTTTTAATTGATGACCTAACTTTCATTATAATATATTTATTTATATCTATAAGTGATCCTACCTTTTGATAAATCGTAAGGCGACATCTCTAATTTAACTTTATCCCCAGGTAAAATTTTGATGTAGTGCATCCTCATTTTTCCTGAAATGTGAGCAATAATCTCATGGCCATTCTCTAGTTCAACCCGAAACATGGCATTCGATAATGCTTCTCTTATTACTCCGTCTTGTTCAATTGAGGCTTGTTTAGCCATATTATCTTGATTTTTACTTAATTAGCTGCTATTAAACAGGGTTGCAAAATTAAATAAAAATTTTTACTTTTTTACTTTTTTTCTTGTAAAACTTCTTCAATCAGTGAAAATGTCGATAAAACATCTGCCTTCCCCTTTTTGATAGCAACCGTATGTTCAAAATGAGCGGAAGGTTTATTATCTATCGTAGTAACGGTCCATCCATCAGACCAAAACTTCACGCCAGCTTTACCTGCGTTGATCATTGGCTCGATAGCGATAACCATTCCCTCCTCTAGTTTAATCCCACTCCCCCGTTTACCATAATTTGGCACCTCGGGTTTTTCGTGCAATTTAACTCCTACTCCATGTCCCACTAATTCTCTTACTACACCAAAACCATTCGTTTCCGCATGGTGCTGTACAGCAAAAGCAACATCACCTATTCTCATCCCTACTACTGCTTTTTCAATAGCTAGATTTAAACATTCCTGTGTTACTTTACATAACTTCTGTTTTTCTGCATCAACTTCTCCAATCGAAAAAGTATAAGCCGAATCTCCAAAGTAATTATTTTTAATTACTCCACAGTCAACAGAAATTAAGTCTCCCTCCTTAATCACATGATCATTCGGGAAACCATGTACAACTTGTTCATTAGGCGAGATGCAAAGTGAATTTGGAAATCCACCATAGTTTAAAAAGGCTGGAATTGCACCATGATCCTTAATAAATTCAAATGCCATCTTATCTAGCGAAAGTGTTGTAACCCCTGGCTTGATGATTTTAGCCACTTCGGCCAGGGTTTTAGATACTAGTAAAGAACTTTCTCTTATTAATTCGATCTCTTCCAGAGATTTATAATAAATTTTTGACATGTGCTTTTTACAAAGCTGCAGGGCTACCACCAGCAGCAGGAATTCCTGTGCGTCCGGTAACTCTTCCTGTTTTCATTAAACCATCATAGTGGCGCATTAATAGATAACTTTCGATCTGTTGTAAAGTATCTAATACTACCCCTACTAAAATTAATAATGAAGTACCTCCAAAAAAGTGAGCAAACTCTTGCTGAATACCAAATTTCACAGCTAATGAAGGTAGGATGGCGATAATAGCTAAGAATAACGATCCTGGGAAAGTAATCTTAGAAATTACATCATCTATGAAGGTTGAGGTAGCTAAGCCTGGTTTAATACCTGGGATAAAACCACCATTCTTTTTCATATCATCAGACATTTGTGTTGGGTTAACCGTAATTGCAGTATAAAAGAACGTAAATGCAATGATTAAGAACGCAAATGTTAAGCTGTAAGTTACAGAAGTAATATCACTATACTGGTGTAACCAGCTATCCTGTAATTTTGGAAACACACCAATTAAAGCATTTGGAATAAACATTAATGCTTGAGCAAAAATGATTGGCATTACACCAGCTGCATTAACTTTTAATGGAATATACTGTCTTACACCACCAACTTGTTTGTTACCTACAATTCTCTTTGCATATTGTACAGGAACCTTACGTACACCTTGTACAATTAGAATGGTAAACATTACTACCGCAAATAAAGCAACAATCTCCAAAACAAGCATGATTAAGCCACCTGAA
>DATJDT010000088.1:0-2589 GCA_035497275.1 Pedobacter sp. | reverse complement strand
TTTTATGAACTACCTTTTGCACGAAGCGGTTTAGATAGGGCATGGGACGGATTAAGTAAGTATGATATTTCAAAATATAATTTATGGTATTGGGATAGATTAAAGCAATTTGCAAATCTGGCCGACGAAAAAGGTCTAGTCCTATTACACCAAAATTATTTTCAGCATAATATTATTGAAGCGGGAGCGCATTATGCCGATTTTCCTTGGCGAACAGCAAATAATATCAATAGTACTGGATTTCCTGAACCTGTGCCTTATGCAGGCGACAAGCGAATTTTTATGGCCGAGCAGTTCTATGACATCGATAATCCTGCACGTCGTAAACTTCATGTTGCCTACATCAGAAAGTGCTTGGATAATTTTGCAACAAATGGTTCGGTTATCCAATTAATTGGCGAGGAGTTTACAGGCCCACTTCATTTTGTGCAATTCTGGATCGATACGATCAAAGAGTGGGAAAAGGAAACAGGTAAACATCCCATTATTGCCTTAAGTGTGACAAAAGATGTACAAGATGCCATCTTAGCCGATCCTAAAAGAGCTGGTGTAATTGATGTAATCGATATTAAGTATTGGTATTATCAGTTTGATGAGACTACTTATGCACCACATGGTGGAGAGAACTTAGCTCCCAGACAGCATGCACGTTTGTTAAAGCCTAAGAAAACTTCTTTTGAACAGGTTTATCGGGCTGTTGCAGAATACAAAAATAAGTTTCCTCAAAAGGCTGTTATTTATTCTGCAGATAACTTCGATAACTTTGGTTGGGCCATATTAATGGCGGGTGGTTCGCTCTCAAATGTAGCAGGGATTGATGCTAAAACCCTATCGATTGCAGCAACCATGAAGCCGTTTTTAATAAATGCAGCTAAAACAAAGCAATACGGTTTAGCTGATAAAGGCAAAGCTTATATGTTATATAATGCATCGGCCGATGCTATTGAACTAGACTTAAAAAATGTACCTGGTACATTTAACCTCAAGGTTTTAAATCCGGTAAATGGTTCAGTTTTAAGAGAAGAAAAAATTAATGCAGGCGCTATCGTTAAAATCAATAAAACTGCCGCCAATGATGAAGTAATCATCATCAATAAAATTTAGAAAATGAAGGCACTATTCAAAAAAATAATCCTATTCTTAACAATTTGCCTGTCATTTTTTGGTTGTGCAAAAAAGAAAGAAGTTGATGCTAGAAGCTTAATTGTTTCTGAAAATGGCAGGTATTTAATGACTGGTGATGGTAAACCTTTCTTTTGGTTAGGTGATACCGGATGGTTGTTGTTTAATAGGTTAACACGGGAAGAAGCTGATCGATATTTAGAAAATCGCAAACAATTAGGTTTTAATGTAGTGCAGGCTATGCTTTTACATGAAGTGCCGTCCAGAAATATTTATCTAGATTCTTCAGTAGTTAAAGCAAATGTTGCGCAACCGGCTGTTACAGTTGGAAGTGATTATAAAGATTCTTTACAATATGATTATTGGGACCATGTAGATTATATTGTAGACAAAGCTGCTGAAAAAGGGATTTACATGGCGCTAGTTCCAGTATGGGGCACAAACGTGAAAGACAAACGGGTTAAAAATGACCAAGCAGGTAAATATGCTAAATTCTTGGCCGAGAGATATAAAGATAGATGGAACATCATTTGGCTAAATGGTGGTGATATACGCGGAAGTGAAGGGATGGCTGTATGGAAAACTATTGGTAATACATTAAGAACCAATGATCCCAACCATTTAATTACTTTCCATCCTAGAGGTAGGACAGCCTCATCAGATTGGTTCCATCATGAAAAATGGCTTGATTTTAATATGGTACAATCTGGTCATCGAAGATACAGTCAGGATACCTCAAAAAATGAGAAGAATCATTATGGGCAGGATAATTGGCGGTACATTGAAGTAGATTATGCGATTAAACCTGCAAAACCTACGATAGATGGAGAGCCCTCCTATGAAGATATTCCCCACGGCTTGCATAATGTGAAGGAACAGAGGTGGACAGCAAGCGATGTAAGAAGATATGGTTATTGGTCGGTTTTTGCTGGGGCTTTTGGCTATACTTATGGACATAACTCGGTAATGCAGATGTATAAAATAACAGACCTACAACCCGCGTATGGGCCTAAAGACGAATGGTTTAAAGCCATCAACGCCGAAGGCGCTAAGCAAATGATCCATTTAAAGAAGCTCATGTTATCTCGTTCATATTTTGATCGAGTGCCTGATCAATCGCTTATAGCTGGCCAAAATGGAAAACAATATAACAGGTTGATTGCAACACGCGGAAGTGATTATGCATTGATTTATGCCTACAACGGGAATAACATGCACATCAATATGGGAAAAATTAAGGGCGAAAAAGTGAAAGCTTCGTGGTTTGACCCTCGAAATGGTCAAACAATGTTAATCGGCGAGTTTGAAAATAAAGGAGTTTTGGAATTTAATCCACCCGGCCACGAAAAGGAAGGTAATGACTGGGTTTTAATATTGGATAGTTTATGATGAAAAGTGCTAAATATAGTGCAATGTTATGCTATACTTTTTTAGGTATGCTGCTTTGTCTTTTTAGCGCCTGCTCAA
>DATJDT010000087.1:0-5970 GCA_035497275.1 Pedobacter sp. | reverse complement strand
CTCGTGAAGTCTGTATGTAGACCCAGAAACAACTTTGCAGGTTTCTAAAATGCTTCGACAAATTTTATTTAGATGTTACTATCGTGATTTTAGAAATATTAAGCGTCGCATTACCTTTAGGGGGGTTGAAGGTACGATGGCTGTTTTACAAGATATTTTATATAAAAATGCTTTTGATAGTAATCTTGAACCAGAAGATATTTCTTTAGATTTAATTACGCAATTGAATCAAATTAAAGATATTTTAATAAATGACCATGATGGCCTTTTTGCGGCATTAGTGGATGATCTATTAAGAAAAGTAGAATTATACAGATGTCATTTCGCTTCCTTAGATATACGTCAAGATAGCAGGATTTTACGCGATGTGCATGCTTTTTGTCGTCAGCAAAAACCTATAAACTCTTTGTTCAATGCAGATTATGGCTCGCTTTCAGAAGCGGAGAAAATAAAATCTTTAAGCTTTAAGAGTGCGAAAATTATTTATGCGACAGCTCCAGACGGTCTGATCAACGATGCATTGCAAACTATTGCTGAAATTAAGGAAATGCAAAAGAGTAATGGAGAAATGGCCTGCCATCGTTTTATCATTAGTAATTGCCAGCAAGCAAGTGATATTTTACAGTTAATCGAATTGTTTTTATGGAACGGTTGGGAAGCCGAAGAACTGAATGTAGATTTTGTGCCATTATTTGAAACCGTAAATGATTTATCAGGCGCAGCCGAAATAATGGAAACTCTTTACACCAATTCATTTTATAAGGCGCATTTAGCACGCAGAGGAGGAAAACAAGATATCATGTTGGGCTATTCAGATAGTACAAAAGATGGAGGTTATTTAATGGCCAATTGGTCTATTTTTAAAGCCAAAGTAGCCTTAACACAAACCGCAGAAAAACACAATATCCAACTTGCCTTTTTTGATGGCCGTGGCGGTCCACCGTCACGTGGCGGAGGAAAAACACACCGTTTTTATGCCTCTATGGGTAAAGAAATAGCAAATAAAAATATTCAATTAACTATTCAAGGGCAAACCATTAGTTCTCAATACGGATCAATTGACAGTGCTGAATTTAATATCGAACAGCTTATCAATGCGGGTATTGCTACGGGTATGAAAGAGAAACATAATGTGCTGTTAGATGATGCTAATTTTACGATCTTAGAAAAGATGGCTACTGATAGTTATGATGCCTTTTTAGCTTTAAGAAAGCACGACCTTTTCTTGCCTTATTTAGAAACTTTATCGCCATTAAGTTTACTTTCTAAAATAACAATTAGTAGTAGGCCAGTTAAAAGAAATTCTGGAGAGGCGCTAAAATTAGACGACTTAAGAGCAATTAGTTTTGTAACAGCCTGGAGCCAACTAAAACAAAATATACCTGGCTATTATGGCATAGGTACAGCACTCAAAAACCAGGAAAATGAAGGTAATTGGGAGCAGGTTAATAAAACCTATCAGCAATCGGGTTATTTTAAAACAATTATTGATAATTGTATGATGTCGATGAGCAAATCTGATTTTACAATTACAGCCTATCTGGCGAAGGATAAAAAGTTTGGTGCATTTTGGCAAACCCTTCATGATGAATTTGAACTGTCTAAAACCATGCTTTTAAAACTGGCTGGTCATCAAGTATTGATGGAAAATTATCCTGTTGAGAAACTGTCTATCGCTGTAAGAGAGAAAATTGTTCTTCCTTTAGTTTTAATTCAGCATTTTGCTTTGGAGAAACTACAGCATCAAGTAACGGAAGACGAACAACAAGCCTATGAAAAGCTAGCTATTCGTACGGTATATGGGGTGGTTAATGCAGGCAGAAACTTGGCATAGTCTTTAGTTTGACCTAATTGTTAATGATAGATGGATTTAACTTGGACTTACAAAAACTTTGAGCAACTGACAGTCAAAGAGCTGTATACTATTTTGCAATTGCGAAATGAGGTTTTTATAGTTGAGCAAAATTGCGTTTATCAAGATGTAGACAATAAGGATTATAAGTCTTTTCATTTAATGGCATTTGATGGGGATAATCTAGCAGCTTATTGTCGGATTATCCCTCCAGGAACATCCTTTGAAGAGGCAAGTATCGGCAGAGTGATTACTTCACCGAATTATCGAGGGAAAGGAATAGGAATTACTTTATTAGAGAAAGCTATCAGGGAAGCTGAAATTACGTTTAACATCAACCAGCTTAAAATTGGTGCACAACTCTATTTAAAGAAATTTTATGAGAGCTTTGGTTTCGTTCAAACAAGTGAAGTGTATTTGGAAGACGGCATAGCGCATATCGACATGTTATTAAGCAAATAGGGAATAGGGAACTATTCTCTATTCTCCCTAATCTGTTCTTTTCGTCGTTCAATCTCGGTACTGGTTCTCGTTTCATGAATGCCATCTGCAACTTCAACGCCGAAATCTCTATCTTTTCTGGCATCATGCATTTGAACGGTTTCTATGCTGTCAATCGACTTATCATAAGGACCTGGGCTGCTCATTAATTTCACAAAAACAGGTAAGCATTCAAAAAAGATAAATAAAAGGCCGATAAAGGTAACTGCAATTGCAGTATTGGTATCTTTTGTGCCGTCGGCATTAAAACTTAGTTGTCCAAGAGCCCAATTGCGATCGGCAAAACCTGCAATATTACTTAAACTATCCAACTGTTTACTGGTATACAATTTTTCGGTCATTAAACCATCAAACTGTTTTCTACCATCTACAAATTTTTCTAAACTCCGAACGTCGTTGGATAAGGTGTCGAGATTTTGCTCCCGTTGTTTTAGCTCTTGTTCTTTTCTTTTTGCGTAGGGACCATATCCCATTACACCAGATGTTTCGGTTGTTTTATTCCCGAAAATCTCAAAGTTTAATTTCTGTCGGTCAGATTTTATTGCTGCGGCTAAAGAATCCCGTTGTTTTTTTAGCTCATTTAATTTATCCAGTTCAATAGTGTATTTTTTACTGAAGGCATTATTTAAGGTGTCAATTTTTGCACGTTGCCCGTTTAAATAGCTAACTTTTAAACGCTCTTTAATTTCTTTATCAAAGATTTTTAGCTCTAAGGGCCTAGATATAACCATTCCTATCATAATGGCTAATAAAATTCTTGGTGTAGCTTGTAATAGTTGTCTATTAGTTGAAACATTTTTATTGATACTCGATACAATATATCGATCCATATTAAAAATGGCCAAACCCCAAATTATTCCAAATAAGATAGCAAATAGCCAAGCAAAATCACCGCCTTTAAAAACAAAATACATCGCATATCCGCCAGACAACGCTGCAAATAGGCCGGTAAAAAAGATAGTGGCACCAATACCTACATATTTGTTTTCTTCTGTCGGATGTTTTTCTAAGGTCTCTTGGTGTATTCCAGAGCAGAACCAAAAGAAGCGAGAGATGCTATTCATAATGAGCGCAAAAGTAAAGAATTTATTATTAAACGCTTTAGCATGCAAGTTGTTACAATTTTATGATAAAAAAATAAAGCAACTACGTGTTATTGGGTATATCAAAATACCAATTTAAGGGTATTTATCACGATGTATTTTTAATTCAACTTTGGATAAGAAAATACATACTCATTATGCAAAAACTGTTACCCCTTAAATTCTGTTTGTTGGCATTTGGTTTATGCTTTTTGGTAAATACCACCGCCCTTGCACAAAAGAGAGTCACGTTAACCGAGGAAGAGCAAGTACAGGAAGCCGTAACAAAAGAGGTAGACGCCTTAGTTAAAGGCAAGGATTTTCTAAAAAAAATGCATAAAAAGTTCTCGGCGGTAAAGGGTTATATCATCGTAGATATTGCTGTAGTGCAAAATGGAAAGTTATCATCTTTCTTTAAGGTAGATAGCGATATCACTAATATCGATTTTATCGAATATCTATCAGACACTGTTTTAGCCCACAAGTTTGAATTTAAATTACCAAAGCAACAACGCTATAAAATCAGACAAACAATAAATATTGAATAATAAAAAACTAAAACCATGAACAAGAAACTAACTATTTTATCATTGCTTTTCGTCATTAGTGGCGGAATGGTAAAAGCCCAGAGTAAAAAAGCGGGTAATTTTAAAACAGTATGGGAATCCGAATTTTCTAATAAAGCAGATGTAATCTCGATGATTAATCAGGAAGGAACATTTATTTTAGGAACAGATGGAAACTCGGCAACTGTACTTAACGGAGAAGGGAAGCAAATTTGGGAAGGCGATTATAAAAAGCTCACTACAAACAAGACTAATTCATCGGAGTTTCAATACTACATAAGAAGCAAAGACGGAGGATATCTTTTTTTATTTGACAGTAGAAAATTAGGTACTGATAGAATTGCCGTGCTAGATGTAAAAACTGGCAAAGAGATGTGGAATTCAGAAAATTACCAAAATCTATTATCAAAAGACGGTGGCCCAGTAGAAACAGTAAATTATATCAATGAATTGGATGCCTTTATGATCGCCCAAAAGGATGGATTAAATATGGTTAAGGCAAAGACAGGTGAGAAGATATGGGAAACTAAATTATTTAAGGGAAGTATTGGCAAGTATGTTTATGATAAGAGCAAGAACGAGATTGTAATGATCAATTACAAACCAACAGCCTTGGCAGCATTATTCTCGGGGTTTAAAAATCAATTGGTTAAAATAAATGCAGCCAATGGGGAAATTTTATGGGATGCAACATTTAGAGGCGCAATTGAGAAAAAATTAATCACCCGAGAGGCATTGGTAAATCTGGATATCAGAGGAGATAAAGTTTATTTATGGCTCGATGGCTTACAGTGCTTTAATGCAGATAATGGACAAAAAATTTGGGAAGTTGATTACGAAAATGACATGACTAAATCATCCAGCCTTCTGGGAAACAAAACTCAAAAAGGTATTTATGGAACTTTAGCAGATCCAATTTTTACTGATGACGCAGTATACATCGTGATTTTTGCCAATAGAAGTCGAACTAAATATGTAGAAAAACATGATCTGGCGACTGGAAAACTGCTTTGGGCTTCAGAAAAAATCGCAGGGGCATTTTCAATGCCTAATATTCACAGAACGAGCGACCGGGTAATGGTTCAAGTTGGAGGTAAAGTTGAAGTTCAAGAAATTGCAACTAGAAGATCTGCTTCAGGTGGAATGGAAAAGGAATATAAGATCTATACAGATTATATGGCTCAGAAGAACAGCATTCTTTCTTTAGATGATAAAACTGGTCAGACAGTATGGCGCTCTGAAAAATTTGATAAAAGAATTACTGATATGATTATTCATGAAGATAAAACCGTATTTGTTGGTGATGGAGATCAGTTCTATTCCTACGATATTTCATCAGGTAAACAATTATTTGATGTAAAGCATAATGACGCAAAAGTTGGGAAGGCAACCGATGTAATCGATTTTAATGAAAATGTGGTAGTGCTATCAGAGAAGGGATTAGCCAGTTATAAAAAGGCTGATGGAAAAAGAGTTTATGCAACCGATAAATTACCGGATGTAGATTTCTTCTATGAAGTTGGAGGTAATTATTTCTTGCGTAATCAGAAGAACTCGAAAAATGTAATCTACGGAGTAGATATGGTGAATGGTGACATTAAAGGTAAAGTAGAATCAAAAGGTAAGGGGGGGAGCGACCGATATGGAGATGGAATCGATATTACCGAAAATGGCGAATATATATTCGCTTTTAAAGGCAAAAAAGTAGAAAAAATTAAGGTTAACAACTAGTTGTGCAAGGCAACATTGTTTATGGTTCGGTTGCAGGTTTTCCTGCAGCCGTTTTTTAGCTAGGATTTCCGATGAAAAAATTGCTGCTTATTTTTTTGTTTTTCCCGCTGCTAGTTCCAGCGCAGCAAATCCAGTACGCTGCCAAAGTCCTGAAATATTCGTCAGACTTAGGGGGCAAATTAAATAGCGTTAAGCGCATTATAGGCAAACCTGATGCTTTTCCTCAAGGCGGACCGAG
>DATJDT010000086.1:0-4794 GCA_035497275.1 Pedobacter sp. | reverse complement strand
GCACCGCATTAAAGCCACCCATTAACTCGGGTTTATTGTAGTTGTCTTTTGCCACTGTATATGGTAGGTACATATCACCAGCAAGCCCATGAAGTGTTTTTGGAACATTATCAACCACGCCTATTACGCGGTAGTTTATATTGTCAGCAGAAATGTATTTACCAACAACTTTTTGCTCATCTCCGAAATACTCTCGTTTTGTTTTAATTGATATTACTGCAACGTACTCGACATTATCGATTTGACTTTGCGTGTAAGGCTTCCCTTCTAAAAAATTATATTCCAACACTTTCCAATAATCCGCATTTGTATGCTTGTACCCTATTACAATTTTTTTGTTATTTACATAAGCATTGGATGACCTTGAATTTGATGAAATAGCCATCATCTCTATATTTTTTAGTCGTGAAACATAGTGATCTAAAAAATAAAAAGAAACATCAGACCTATTTAGCCAGCCTTCTTTGGAGTTCGACATTTCCATCGTGGTCACATATAAAGACCTTTCTCTTTTATAGTCTGGATAATCTGGACTAATCACTTTATCGAGAAAGGCAACACCTACCATTAGTATCGTCAATGTAAAACTGATCCCGAATAAGCTGATAAATGTGAAGAATTTTCTTCGTTTCAATACCGCAATAGCGATTTTAAAGTAATTTTTTAACATGAGCTGCTTATTGAACTTGTGAACCATCAAATAGGCGAACCAACCTATGTGTTTTATTCGCCATGTTTTCGTCATGCGTTACCATTACAATGGTGGTCCCCTCGTTGTTATTTAAATTGATTAGGATTTCCATAATTTCATTACCCATGGCACTGTCCAAATTACCGGTAGGCTCATCGGCCAATATAATTTGCGGATTCCCTACAATTGCTCTTGCAATGGCAACACGCTGTCGTTGCCCGCCAGACAACTGGCTTGGAAAGTGCTTTAAACGGTTGCTTAGTCCAACTTTTTCCAACGCAGCGGTAGCTAATTGCTTGCGTTCTTTGGCTGTCGAATTACGATATAACAGTGGCAACTCTACATTGTCCAACACCTGCAAATCGTTTATAAGATGATAACTCTGAAAAATGAAACCTAGTTTTTCATTTCGAAACTTCGCTAATCGTTGATCTGAAAATTGACTAACGTCTTGTTCGTTGATGCTAATATTGCCTTTAGAAGGCTCATCTAATAAACCCATTATGTTAAGTAAGGTACTTTTTCCACAGCCTGACGGCCCCATAATAGAAAGGAATTCACCTTTGGCAATATTTAGGTTAATACTATTTATTGCGAGGGTTTCGACCGTGTCGGTACGGTACACTTTTTCAATGTTTTGTAAACGTATCATTTGGTATATTTTAAAATAAGAGTTTATAAATAAGTTATTTTTTTGTTTTGTTCAAAATCATATAATGATAAATAGCGAAGCTGATAATAAGCCGCCCAAAAATCTCTAAGCGATGAGACATAATCCCGTTTTGCTCGGTCGTTTTCCTGAAAGGCAATGCTTAAATCGGTGATACTTAGATTGCCCAACACATAACGCTCACTTGCAATCTTATACTTTTCGGCAGCGATTTTTTCAGCAGCATCGGTAAGCAGGATCTGCTCTTTCATCATATTAAATAAGGTCACTTGTGTTACAATCTGCTGTTTAAATGTTTGTTTATCTTGTTCAACTGTATACGTTGTAAACTGCTCGTTTGCCAACGCTGTTTTTGTTCTCGATTTAGACCTTCCCCAATCCATGATGGGAATTGAAAGTTGCAATTCTATTGCCTGTTGATTTTTTGGAGAACGATAAACATCGAAAATTCTGGTGCTTGCATTTGAATATCCTAAATTTGCTCTCAAAGTGGCAGTAAGACCATTTTCCCCTTTGGCTTTGGCGACATCTCTTCGTGCTTCTGCCAATCGGCGTACAAATGCTATGGCATCAGACCTGTTTTCAAAAGCTTCAGCCAATACCTTGTCGGCAGCAACCGTCATTTGCTGTACAACACTAGGCATATTGAGCTTAATCTTATCATCTCCACCAATTCCGGCATAGCTCCGAAGATTTAAAGTCGCAATTTCTACATCTCGATTTGCTGTACCTACTGCTTTTTTTGCATTTAACACTTCTAATTGTAATTGAAGAATTTCGTTTTTTGAAATTTTACCTAACTCAAATTTTGTATCAGCAATGGTTAATATACGCTGGGTATTATCAAAGTTTGTTTCGGCAATTGACAAATTTACTTGCGCCAGCAAAAGGTCAAAAAAATACTCGGTAACTGTAATGGCAATTTTTTCTTGCGTTTCTATATAGGCTTGCTTACTCTCATTAAACTTTAATGGTTCGATTTTCTTGTCCCATTTTAAACTATTAAACTGTAATAAAGGCTGCGTATAGCCAAGTCCATAAGGTATTCCATTGTATAGTACATTGTTCCTGTCTAGATCGTTGAACCTCTGCAACTGGGTAGTACCATAGATAGTACCACCCGTTGCTGCTATACTCTGGCTAAAATTAAGTGTAAGCGAGGAATTATCATTATGAACTGGCTGAAATAAAATGGTACCGTTTGGCTGTTGCACTTGCGTATAAGTTTTCGTGTAACCTGGCAAAATGCCTTGCAATGCTAATTGAGGTTGGTAATTCGCTCTAAAAGTCCGCCATTCCCAGTATTTAGTTTCCTTTACCGTAATGGCTTGTTTTGCGGCGATAGAATTCGATTTCGCCATGGCAACGACTTCGGTTAATGATAAAGTTAACGTATCTACTACGGCAGCGCGACTGTATAAACCGACAACCATCATTGCAACAAAAACTAAAATTCTCTTCATCATATCCTTAGTTTCCAATGGTGATCGTTTTAATATTTTTATAAGAGGCCATATCAGAAGTAATTACTTCATCACCTTCTTTTAGTCCACTTACGATCTCTATATAATCAAAATTGCTAAGCCCTGTTTTTACGGTTCTGCGTTCGGCAATCCCATTTTTAATAACAAATACCTCCTGTAAGTTTGACCCATTAAAAGCAGCACCATTTGCCACGCGTAACACCCCATTTCGAGTGTCGGTGATTAAAAACACATCTACCTTTTGATTCGGCCTTAAAGCGGCATTGCTTTTATCATTCAATTGGATATCAAAAGAAATAATGCCGTTGCTTACTGCTGGAGAAATATTAACGATAGCTCCTCTAAGCAGTTTATCTCCAACACGAATAATAGCAGCCATGTGGTTGTTAACTTTTTCTAGCATATTATCAGACATACTCCCTGCAACCTTAAAGCCGCTTAAATCTGCGATTCGAACCAATGCTTCGCCTTCCCTAATGCTTGCACCTATGTTTTTGTTTACCCAGGTAATTACTCCTGCTCTGGTTGCGACCACTTCGGCCAAATCCAATTTTCTTTTTAGCGCATTTAAGTCATTGCCCTGTATTGCTAAAGCAATTTCAGCCTCTCTAATTTCAATTTTCATAGTTTGCTGTTTGCTTTTGATTTCGTTCTCCAATTGCAATTTCTCCAACTCGGCAACCTTCAAATCAAGTTGGGCACGCTCAACATCTTCCTTAGTACCACCACCAGCATTAAGTAATCGTTTTGCCGAAGAAACAGCATCTTTTAAATTGCTAATCCGCAATTGCTTAATGGAGTTATTGGATTTAATATCAAAAAAGCTTTTCTCCAAGTCCAGTTTTAATTTACGGATTTCGTTTTCTTTAGATTCCATTTGGAAACGAAGCTTTTCATAGTCTGTTTGAGTAGTTGATTTATCTAAGGTTAGAATAGACTGACCCTTGCTTATTTTGTTGCCAGCATCCATCAATACACTTTTAATCGACGCGCTAATTGGACTTGCGATAATTTCTTCAAATTCTGGCAACACCTCTCCCGTAGCATTAATGGTATTTTCAATCATCCCTGTTGCTACTTTAGCAGTGGTAAAATCTGCAGTTGTTAACGATGGCTTAAAATAATAACGAATTAACCAAACCGTAACAATGAGCATTGCAATAACTGCAAAAACGATCAGTATTCGCTTCTTCTTTTTTTGGTTAATAACCTTTTCTTCAATCAATGTATCCATTTAATTTTATCTTCTTTTTAGTCGTATTACCCGCGAACCTTAAACTTATATTTATAATCTATATTCCTAATCCTTCAATCCTAGTATACAAGACCAATGCCACACTTAAACGACTTATTATTAATGTATTACAAAATATCACAACATAAAAAATGCCCGATATCGAACATTTCGTTTGATATCGGGCATCTGAGAAATTGTAGCTTTTAATTGTGCGTCATTGCGAGGCACAGCCATTGTGAAGGATAAATCCCTCCTCGTGAAGAAAATTTAAAACTTAATATTCCCTCTTAATTCTCCACCAGGAACAGTTGAGCTATGAATATTCAAATACCATTTACCTGCTAAAAGCTGACTAACTTGAGCATCGGTAAGTGCAACCGTTTGGCCCGACATGGTGCCAGTACTTGTTGTAGGAAAACCAGTAATACCAATGGCAACTACAGAGCTTTTTAGATCCGATCCATCTTCGGCACCATGAAAGTGCATGTTAGTGGTAGTAGCTGCAGCCGACCCCAACTGCCATGAAAAATTATAGGTAATAACTTTGGTAGTTGGATCGAAAGAAACTTTACCTGTACCAGTGCCAGTACTCGCATTAGCGGGCACCTCTTGTGCTCCCGAAAAAGTAACGTTAGCCTTTTTTGTAAGATCAACTGGATCTTTGTCTTTTTTACAAGCAGAAACAGCGCATAGCAGAACAACTACTGTAACT
>DATJDT010000085.1:0-5760 GCA_035497275.1 Pedobacter sp. | reverse complement strand
TCCTATTTTGTGGTGGCTTGTGGTCTTATTTGGGGGAAATGAAAATTCCCGTAATTATTTATGCCATCACCATATCACTAATGGGGGTAATGGCTTTCAGTAGATTTGGGAGGGTAAATTCGGGGAGCTACAAACTTATCGCTATTGGAGCAATACTATTTGTAACATCTGATGCATTTTTAGCTATTAATAGATTTATGCATAGTTTTCAGTATTCGGGAGTTGTTATTATGGCAACCTATATGGCTGCTCAATATTTAATTACTTTTGGAACCATTGAACGAAGAATAAAGAACAAACTAGCAGAAGCATAATCAATTATTTAATCATTACACCAGGTTTATTAAGTAATGGGATCTTAATCATATTTCCTTCGACAATGCTTTCTGGAAGAAAAATAAACTTTTTATCAAAGATTTCTTTTCCTACGTAATAGCTAAGCCAATATTCATTTGTCAAACCGAAAACCTGTGTATCGATTGCTTCAACTCCTGCGAAAGAATTTGCGGTTAAATCACCAATAAAATGTCTTAATAAAGAAGTTTTAACTGGTTTTCCATCTTTTTCACCATAGCCTTTAGACGTAATCATGACGTTTGTGATTGGCATATCCTTCAAATTGATAACATAGACGGTCCAATTTTTAACTTCTGGAGTCTCGCTCATCAAAACTATAGCAATAGCCACGTCTTCTACTACGTTATTTGGTAAATCCGCTTTCAATTCGGGTTAATTGTTTAATTATTTGAACTGGTTACTTTTTCTTCACAACCGCTTTCTTCTTTGCCGGGGCTTTTTTCTTTTTAGGCTCAAAAGCATTGGGTACCTGAGCTACAATTAGTTTTTTAACTTCTTCTAATGAGATTGAAGCAAGCTCTTCTGCTGTAAACTTTTGTTTGGTTTGAACATTATTACCCAATTTCAACATTTCCTTGCCAAAACGGATAAATGGTCCCCATCGGCCATTTTCCAGTGCTATTTTCTCCTCTGGCCATTGCTGAATAAACCGATTGTTCTCTTTCTCTATTTTTTTCTCGATTAACTCGTTAATGTCTTTTTGTGTTAGCTGTTCAAAGTTGTAGGCCTTAGGAACATTGATAAACAGGTTATTCCATTTAATAAAAGGACCAAAACGACCGGTTCCTTTGGTAACTGGTAAGCCCTCATAGGATGCAACCGGGGCATCTGCGTTTACTTTTTCGCTAATAATTTCTATAGCGCGTTGAATATCAACAGTAAGTGGGTCTTCGTTTTTTGGTATAGAGATAAATGCATCTCCCCATTTTACATAAGGACCAAAACGTCCTACGCCGACAGAAACCTCCTTCCCATCATAATCCGCTAACTGGAAGGGAAGCTTAAACTGATCCAATGCCTCTTCAAGCGTTACGGTGCCAACAGACTGCGTTTTAGATAAACTAGCATACCTCGGTTTTTCTGCTGCTTCATCATCGCTTATCTCGCCAATTTGAACTAGCGGACCATAACGGCCAACCTTTGCATATACATTCTTGCCAGTTGTAGGATCAACACCCAATAAGCGCTCTCCATTTGCTCTATCTGCATTTTCAAGCGTATTTTCTACCTCTCCATGAAAAGGTGTATAGAAGGAGTGGAGCATTTTTGTCCATTCCTGTAACCCTTGTGCTATTTCATCAAACTGTTTTTCAACTTTAGCTGTAAAATTAAAATCAACAATTCCTTTAAAATGCTCTACTAAAAAGTCATTTACAACCTCACCAATATCAGTAGGGAATAATTTTGATTTTTCAGCTCCAGTGATTTCAGATTTAGTTACTTTATGGATATTTCCATTGGATAGCACCATGTGCAAGAACTCACGTTTTCTGCCATCTCTATCTTCCTTCACAACATAACCACGATTTTGAACAGTAGAAATAGTGGGTGCATAAGTAGATGGACGGCCAATGCCCAATTCCTCTAATTTTTTCACTAAACTAGCCTCGGTGTACCTTGCAGGTGGACGAGAAAACCTTTCTGTTGCTGCCAACTCCTTTAACGTTAATGGTTGTCCTTTTGTTAAAGGAGGCAATAAATTACTATCCTCGTTATCTTCATCTTCCTCATCGGTTGATTCAAGATAAACTTTCAAAAAACCATCAAACTTAAGTACTTCTCCTTCGGCAATCAATTCCTCTTTTCGTGTACTAATACTAATCCCTGCCGTTGTTTTCTCAAATATTGCCTCACTCATTTGTGAAGCAATAGCACGTTTCCAAATCAAATCATAAAGGCGTTTCTCCGAGTTATCGCCATCTACACTATGTTGGTTAAAATAAGTAGGTCTAATCGCCTCATGAGCTTCTTGAGCACCTGCTGATTTAGTTTTATAAACTCTCGGTTGGTGATATTGATTCCCCCATGCTGATTTAATTTCAGCTGCTGCTGCCGCAACTGCCGTTTCTGATAAATTTACAGAATCGGTACGCATATAGGTTATCTTACCACTCTCATATAAACGTTGCGCAATCTGCATGGTTCTGGCCACCGAAAACCCAAGTTTTCGGGAAGCTTCTTGTTGCAAGGTAGAAGTAGTAAATGGTGCTGCAGGATTTCTCTTCGCCGGTTTTACTTCTAAACTGCTAACCGTAAAATTCGCATTGATACAATCTTGCAGGAATTTCTCGGCATCAATTGCCTTTTCAAATCGGTGGGGTAATTCTGCCCTAACAATTTCTTTTGCTTTATCAGTTGTAAATTGAGCTGTAATTTTAAATGCTGCAGTTGCATTAAATTTGTTAACCTCTCGTTCACGGTCTACAATTAACCTAACAGCCACAGATTGAACACGGCCGGCTGACAATGATGGTTTAATTTTTTTCCAAAGTACAGGAGACAATTCAAAGCCCACCAAACGGTCTAGAACTCTCCGAGCCTGTTGTGCATATACTAAATTGTAATCTATTGTTCGTGGCGTTTCAATGGCTTTTAAAATAGCAGGTTTAGTTATTTCATGGAAAACAATCCTTTTGGTATTGTTTTCTTTAAGACCCAATGTTTCATATAGATGCCAAGATATAGCTTCTCCCTCGCGGTCCTCATCGGATGCTAACCATACCATTTCGGCTTCTTTTGCTAGCTTTTTAAGTTCTGTAACTACCTGCTTTTTATCTGCAGGGACTTCGTAAGTTTGGCTAAAATTATTAGCTATATCAATCCCCATATCACCCTTCACCAAGTCGCGAATGTGACCATAACTAGATTTAACCAAGAAATCTTTTCCTAAATACCCCTCTATGGTTTTAGCTTTTGCTGGTGATTCGACAATTAGTAAATTTTTAGCCATTCAGAACGTTTTTCTGCAAATAAAACTATAAATAAGTCTAAAATCAAAATTGATATAGTAATTATTTTTCAAAAAACGTACTGTTATTTAGTGTAATTAGCTCAAATACACAACTTAAGCACTCAATATGACCTGTTTAAGTTATTTTTAAATAATATCAATTTCTTTACGATATAATTATTTTAGGCAACCATTTTGTAAGTAACTTCGTATATTAAAATAACCGTCCCAATGGCTGTTGGGGAAATAATTAAAACAATTAATTCAAAAAGACATGATTAACACCTTATTATTAGTACTTAGCTTATGGATTGCTCCCAATCCCCCAAAATCTGTTTACGATTTTACGATTAAAACAATTGATGGCAAAGCGGTAAAGCTTTCGAAATTTAAGGGAAAGAAAATATTAATCGTAAATACGGCGTCAAAGTGTGGTTATACTCCACAGTATGAGGACTTAGAAAAATTACATAAACAATATGGTAAAGATGTTGTGTTAATTGGTTTTCCTGCTGGAAATTTTGGTGGACAAGAGCTTGCTACAAATACAGAAATTCAAGATTTCTGTAAGAAAAACTTTGGCGTAACATTTCTTTTAAGTGAAAAAGTAAGTGTTAAAGGAGAAGATATTAATCCATTATTTGCCTACTTGACCAGCGAGGAGAATCCAGACTTTAAAGGAGACATTAAATGGAATTTTGAGAAATTTTTAATCAACGAAAAAGGAGAGTTAGTACATCGCTACCGTTCGGCAACTAAACCACTTTCTACCGAGATTGTAAAGAATTTATAGGCAAATTTTTATAATTAAAAGTCTCAATGCTGTAGTGTTGAGACTTTTTTTATTATCATTAGGCATGAATTTTTTACCATATCTTATTCTTTCAGCTGGGTTGCTGATCGCCCTATATTTCGTTTTTAAGAAAAAGAAATTAGTTACGAAGCCCCTAAGCAAATCAGATCTGCTATTATTAAGTACTCAGGTTGATTTCTATATCCGCCTTGATGCGAACAAAAGACAGCTTTTTGAACAAAAGATCACTGCTTTTCTTGGTGCAGTTAAAATTGAAGGGATAGGGCTGGAAATTACTCCTTTAGATAAACTACTTATTGCATCAAGTGCGGTTATCCCAATTTTTGGTTTTGATAATTGGCAATATAAAAACTTAACCAATGTTTTATTGTACCCCGATACCTTTAATAAGGACTTTCAGTTTGAGGGTGGCGAAAGAAATATAATGGGCATGGTTGGTACTGGGTATATGAATGGACAAATGGTTTTATCGCAAACGGCCTTAAGACATGGATTTTCAAAAAGTGCAGGCAAAGAAAATACGGGTATTCATGAATTTGTTCATTTGTTAGATTTAGCTGATGGAGCTACAGATGGTATTCCTGAAAGCTTATTGGCCCATGAATACACCGTACCTTGGATTAAAATGATGCACCGAGAAATGGAAATGATTGCCAAGGATAAATCTGATATTAATCCCTATGGAATTACAAATGAAGCAGAGTTTTTTGCAGTAGTTGCTGAATATTTCTTTGAACAACCAGGAATATTAAAAGACAAACATCCCGAATTATATAAACTCTTAAGTGAGGTATTTACCCAAAATCTAAGCTATAAATCGTAGCCTCGAAGTATATCAATCGATATTTCACCCTTCTAGTCTTTAATAATACTAAATAAATTAGTTTTATCTAAATTATGAATACTAATATTATTAGTATTATATTTGTTGTATACTAATGGAACTTGCCGATAAACATATCATCCACATGGATCAGGACGCTTTTTTTGTGTCTGTTGAAATTCTAAAGGATTCTTCTTTAGCAGGTAAGCCAGTAATTATAGGAGGGATGTCTGATCGGGGAGTAGTCGCGTCTTGCAGCTATGAAGCACGTAAATTTGGGGTTCATTCTGCAATGCCAAGTAGAATGGCACGGCAGCTTTGTCCACATGCAATTTTTGTAAAGGGCAGCATGGAAGATTACAGTAAATATTCGCAACAGATTACTGAACTTCTGCAAGAGAAAGTACCTGTTATAGAAAAGGCAAGTATCGACGAACATTATATCGACATGACGGGGATGGATAAATTTTTTGGCTGCATGAAATTCGCTCGAGAGCTTCGCCATTCTGTGTTATCGCAAATTGGATTGCCGATATCATTTGGTTTATCCGTGAATAAAACCGTATCAAAGATGGTTACTAATGAGTGTAAACCTAATGGAGAAAAACAGGTGGAGAGACTCGCTGTTCAACCTTTTTTGGATCCCTTATCTATTAAAAAGATACCTGGCTTAGGTGATGCTACCTTTATTAAGCTCAGTGAAATGGGGGTAAGGAGAATTCACACTTTAACTCAAATCCCGGGCGATTTAATGTTTAAGATATTAGGTCAAAATGGTTTAAGTCTTTGGCAAAAAGCAAATGGAATAGATAATTC
>DATJDT010000084.1:0-12475 GCA_035497275.1 Pedobacter sp. | reverse complement strand
GATTATGTTTATGTAAAAAACTGGAGCAGCTACAAAGAATATGGTAAAGTATTAACCTATCCAGACGGCTGGATGATGAATAATGAAAAGCTTAACCTAACTAATAATGCTAAAGTAATGCATTGCTTGCCGGTTCGCCGTGATTTAGAGCTATCTTCAGAGATATTAGATGGCCCTAACTCCTTGGTAATCCATGAAGCAGGAAACCGCTTATGGTCGGCCCAAGCTGTATTGAAAGCGATGTTGGAAGAACTATAGAACTCATACGTCATTGCGAGGTACGAAGCAATCTTAAAGCGAAACCCATACTGTAAGATTGCTTCGTTCCTCGCAATGACAAAAGAATAAATAAAATGAAAAAATTAACCATTATCAAAATCGGAGGGAATGTAATCGACAATTCCGAAAATCTACATCAGTTTTTGTTAGATTTTACGGCATTGCCCGGAGATAAGATTTTGGTACATGGTGGCGGTAAAATTGCAACAGAACTGGGAGAGTCTCTTGGAATTGAAGCAAAAATGGTGGATGGCAGACGTATTACCGATATCGAAACCCTTCGGATTGTAACGATGGTTTATGCCGGGCTCATCAATAAAAATATGGTTGCCCAATTACAGGCAAAAGGATGTAATGCTATTGGGCTTACTGGTGCCGATGGGAATGTAATTAAAGCACATAAGCGACCTGTTAAAACAGTAGATTATGGTTATGTAGGTGATTTGGATGAAAAGTCTGTTAACACCCTAACTTTATCAAACCTGCTTCAGGCGAGCTTAACTCCTGTGTTATGCGCTATTACCCATGATGGTGATACGCAATTATTAAATACAAATGCAGATACGATTGCATCGGCTGTTGCTGTTGCCATGGCCGCTCATTATGAAACCGTATTGGTGTATTGTTTCGAGAAAAAAGGCGTCCTAAGAGATGTTAATGATGAAGACTCAGTTGTAAGAGAAATCAAAGCTGATGCTTTTGAAAGCCTGCAAGCCGATGGCACCGTTGCTGGAGGGATGATCCCTAAATTACACAATGCTTTTGAGGCAATTAAAAAAGGTGTTTCTGCTGTTTATATTGGAAAGGCTGATGAGCTCCCCATGTTGGGTATAAGAGAATTTGGTACTAAAATGCTGGCCTAGTAGCTAGGTTAACATTAGGATAAAATAATTTTAATAACTCATCAGTGGAATTATCTTACACGGTAAATCCATTTAAAACATACATCATGTCGAAGAAAATAACCATTATAGGGTCGGGAAACATCGGACTATCTTTAGCCAACGGACTAGTTAAAAAAGAATATAGCAAGCCGGCCGATATTACGCTTACACGACGTAACCTGAAATTAATGACCAACGAAGTGGCTGCGGGATTTAACGTTAGCGACAATAATATCGTAGCTATTTATGATGCGGATATCTTTGTGCTCGCAGTTTTACCACAACAACTCAAAAAGGTATTGGAAGAAATTGCTTCTTCTATTAATCCAGAAAAGCAATTAGTAATCTCAGTAGTTTCTGGCGTAACCTGTGAGGATGTACGCAAAGAATTGGGAAATAACGTGCAAGTAATTAGAGCAATGCCAAATACTGCTATCGCTATTGGCCAAAGTATGACTTGTATTGCAAGCGATAATGCAAACGAGGAAAATATGAAAGAAGTTGCCACGCTTTTCGAAACAGTTGGAGCCGTGGTAACCATCAACGAAGATTTGATGACTTCCGCAACAGCTCTTTGTGCTTGCGGCATAGCCTTCTTTTTACGAAGCATTAGAGCTGCCTCTCAAGGCGGTGTAGAGATAGGTTTTCATGCACACGATGCCTTAAAGATGGCTGTGCAGACAGCCAAGGGTGCGGCAGATTTACTATTAATTACCCAAAGTCACCCAGAGGGGGAAATTGATAAGGTAACATCCCCAAAAGGGTGTACAATTGCTGGTTTGAATGAAATGGAGCACAATGGCTTTAGCTCAGCATTTATCAAAGGAATTAAATTATCTGCGCTTAAAGCAGGTGGATTATACAAAGAAGGTTAATGCCAGTGTTATGATTGAAAAATTAATCCAAGAAAGTACTGATCTTCTAAGAGAATTAATCAGAACACCTTCCTTTAGTAAAGAAGAGCAGGTAACCGGAAATAAAATTGAGCTTTTTCTGCAACAACATGGCGTTAAAACTAACCGGAAACTCAATAATATTTGGGCCTACAATAAATTTTATGATCCATCAAAACCAACAGTACTATTAAACTCACATCATGATACGGTAAAACCTAATTCGGGTTATACACGCAACCCGTTTTCACCAGATATTGTAGAGGATAAGTTGTTTGGTTTGGGAAGCAATGATGCCGGTGGCTGTTTAGTTTCGCTCATCGCTACATTCTTATACTTCTATCCCCAAGAAAATTTAAGCTATAATTTTTGCCTTGCAGCAACTGCCGAAGAAGAGATTTCTGGAAATGATGGCTTAGAATTGGTTATCCCAGATTTGGGCGAATTGGAATTTGCTATCGTCGGAGAACCTACAGAAATGCATTTGGCAATTGCCGAAAAAGGGCTGTTGGTTATTGATTGCATAGCTCACGGGAAAGCAGGCCATGCTGCAAGAGAAGAAGGTGACAACGCCATTTATAAAGCTTTAAAAGATATTGAATGGTTTAGGACCTTTCAGTTTCCAAAAGTTTCGGAAGTATTCGGTCCGGTAAAAATGAGCGTTACCATTATCAATGCTGGTTCTCAGCATAATGTGGTTCCAGCGGCCTGTAATTTTACTGTTGATGTTCGGGTTACAGATTCTTATACCAATGAAGAAGTGGTAGAAATGATCAGACAAAATGTAAGCTGTGATGTTAACCCAAGATCTGTTCGCTTAAAGCCATCTAAAATTGATAAGAACCATCCAATTGTCCAATCCGGAATTGCATTAGGCAAGAACACTTACGGCTCGCCTACCACGTCCGATCAAGCACTATTATCCATTCCTTCCTTAAAATGTGGGCCGGGCTTCTCCGGCAGGTCTCATATGGCAGATGAATTTCTATATGTTGCAGAAATTAGACAAGGCATTGAAGGCTATATTGCTATGCTAAAACCAGTTGTTAACGGCAAATAGAGGACTAAGACTTACGATGTTGCTTGCATGTTGTGCTATTCAAACTTCGTAAGTCTTTCCCACCCGCCATTTTTAGTTAACTGCAATAAAGATATCAACCTCTGCATCTTCACTATTTTGCGCTTTTTCACCATAAACTTCAAAGTCGGTGGTAAAAGCCCTAGATAAGGGTGCGTCCCAGATCTTTAACCATTCATTGTAAACTACACCGCTAGCCAAGTTACCTTTTGCAATAAATTTGGTATAGTCAGCTTCTTCAACTGTTTTACCTATCAAGTTTTTGGGAATGTCGCGTAAGTTTGCTACACTGCAACCTAATAGCGTCGTGTATGGCTTCGTATGATCTTTTTCATAATATGTATACAAGCAATAAATAGCTGAACTTACTTTGTTTGGAATCTGGTCCAAGATGTTTTCTTTCATAAAAGTTTCCCAAAGTTTCGGGATGTCGATGCCAGATTGACCGTTTTCATTGGTAGTTCTTATCGCAAGTCCGACTATATAAAATTCGTTAAGTTTAGCGTTCATATTTTAAGGGATTTAATTAATTATTCCCAAAGATAGAAGCCCTTTGTGACAAGGGTATGTCAGGGGTTGGCAAGACTTTTTGTTCGGCAAATCTCAAAGTATTCTGGCAAGGTCATTTTGTGAGGTGCAAATGTTTCGTCCAAAATTTCTAGACTTTCAATTCTGTCTAACCGAAAGGTTCTGTGCTCTTTGCGCAGACGACAAATTGCTATCAAAAGCCAGTTTTCTTGGGTATTATATAGGGCAAAGGGCTCAATTATTCTTTGTGTTGTTTCATTGGTGTTAAGCGAATTATAAGTTAGCTTAACTAGCTTATAGCTGGTTAGGGCTAGTTGTAAAGCAGATAGGTAGTTGCTAGTTTGTGTAGTTTCCAGGAGTGGCCTAAATTCCATTCTAGCAGCTAGCATGTTAGCTTTTTCCTGTGTGCTTTTTCGTAATACTGATTTAATCTTTGAAATGGCGCCTACATATTCTCTTACAAAAGACGCGTCCTTATTTTTGATAACCAGTTGCTCTGCAGTAACTAATGCATTAGCTTCACTTTCGGTAAAAGATATTGGAGGCATTCTATAGCCGTCTAGTAACGAATAGCCTTTCCCTTCTTCCGTGAAAATGGGGATACCGCTTTGTTCCAAAGCTCTGATGTCTCTGTAAATTGTTCGTATACTAACGTTATGTTTCTTTGCTAATTCAGCGGCCGTAATTAACTTCTTTGTTTGCAATTGCGTTAAAATAGCCGTTAATCTCGAAAGTCTTTTAGTATCGTTGTGCTCCATAAGCTAAAATCTTATTACAAAATCCTTTCATCCCAATGAAAATCCTCTTGGTACAATACCTTTACTTTTAAAGAGAACAGGGGGTGTTCTGTATTAATAATATAGTTATATTCCTGCGGAATTATTGCAGATGGCACTCTCAGAATTAACGTTTCTCTATCTTCATACCAATCTGATCCAATCTTTTGAAGCGCCGGATATGCGGCTAGTTTATTCCATTTTCCAGGCAAATCAGAAATGAGCACGTGTTTAATCTCTTCTTCAGCAATGTCAATCACTATAATTTGATAACTTGTTTTAGGCATAATGCCCGATCGATGTGAAACCATTTCTAAGGTTGCTAATGATCTGCTTTCGGCGGCATAGATTACGTATTGCCCTTTTCTATTCCACCTATTTTCTATCCCAGAAGCTGATAAATTAGCGTGTACTGTTCTGCAAATTTTGAATATTTTCATTGCTAAACATTGTCTCCGTATTCAATAGCAGTTAATCTATCGTCAATAAATTTGATGCCCATTATGGTGTCAAGGTAGTTTTTGGGCTCATTCCCATCAAAAAATACATTTTTCGTATTGAGCCATTGATCAAAATTCTCTTTATGCTCGAATACACTTGTGCCATGTTCATAGAGAGATAAGATCAGTACGATGTGTTCTTTTAAATTATCTTTAAAAGTTGTTTCGGGCTTTCTGTAAGCTCTTAATGTTTTAACACTAATATTAAGCCAGTCTGAAATCACTTCATCACTAAAGGTGGTTAATTCTTTTAAATAGTTTAAATAGCTCCAATCAATGGTGTGATTACGGATATAAAAGAATATATCAGCGTAATTCCGAATGTTTGGAATGTTCTTTATTTTTTTTAATTGGACTGCTTGAGAAACCATACTCAAATATAGGAAAAATTACCGAACAAAATAGGTAATTTTACCTGTTTTGTTTTTTGAACAAAAAAAAGCGAGTTTTTTAACCCGCCTTTTTCCATCGCAATGAGGTTGATAAAGAGTTTATTTACTTTTCTTCAAAAGCGCGCACCTCTAAATGTTTCTCCATATCCAAACGGTTAACACCCTTGCTCCACCATTCTGGGGCAGGCTTACCTTTTAACATATAGTCAAAATATTCCATCATCCTCACCGCATAATCTTTACGGTTTGGAGCTTTAGCAATTCCGTGATTTTCGCCACGATAAGTAATCATCACTACAGGTTTATTTAACCGTCTTAACCCATTATAGTATTCAATACCTTGTGTAAAATCAACCGCGCCATCCTTATCATTGTGTAGTAATAACAATGGTGTTTGTACTTTTTTAATGTGATAAATAGGCGAATTGCGTGCAAATGCATCCCAATTATCCCAATAGCCTGGGGTTAATCTACCCTGACTGGCTTCAAATATTGCTTGATTAGTACCGCCACTGTTCCAATAAATTAAACTATACATACTAATCATATTTGTTAAAGGCGCACCAGCAGCGGCCGCTTTAAATATATTAGTTTGAGTAATCAGGAATGAAGTTTGATAACCACCCCATGAGTGGCCATGGATCGCTACATTCTTCTCATCAACTATACCGGTAGCAATAGCTGCTTTAACAGCAGGTACTACGCAGGCAACAGCAGACATGCCCGGATCATTTAGTTTATATTTAATGTCTGGTTCTAAAACTGCATAACCATTACTTAAATACATCGCCTTATTAAATCCACCACCTGGGAAGCTTGGCATTGAATAATTATTTAAACCATCTGTTAAGCGCTCGTAAATATAAGTTATCGTTGGATACGCTTTCCCTGCTACATAATTAGCCGGTAGGTATAGTGCTGCCTGTAAGCTATCACCATGTGCGCTTACATAATTGATCAATTTAACACCCGATGTCCACGCATACTTAGCCTGGTCTGGCGTGTTTTTGTTAACCTGTTTTGGAGAAGCTAGATTAGCAGTAGTGCTAGCATAATAAGCGGGTGATTCCTGAGAATTACTTTTGGTGTAAACATATACCTGACCTTTTTCTGCTTTGGCGAAGCTTCCATACGAGTTATCGTCCATAAATAGTATGTCAATTTTATTTTTCCCTGCCGCCAATAATCCAATTCCCGACTTTTTATCTTTGACATTAAACACTGCAAAATATTGATCCTTGCTAAAATCTGCACCTTTCTCATCTTGATAGATTCTAAATCTTCCAGCAACTTCTGTTTTTTTGCTTTTCCAATTGTCTGATAAAGCTATCACAGTTTTTCCATCAGCAGAGATTTTCCATAAATCATAATTATCCATGATCAAGGCAAATTTTGAATCGGCAGACCAACCTAAATTTTGGGTTGAAGGCTTATTAACGTTATGATCATCTAATTCATTAATGAAGGAAGACTTAATGTTGCCGGTGAGGTTTGCTGTTGCGCCTGTTTCTAAATTGATGCTATAGAAAACACCATCAACATAATAACTTGCTATTTTGCCATTTGGAGCCACTGCTAAACGTCCACCATTGCTAGCATACATTTTTTCGAATAAACGTTTTTTTGAGCCGGTTTTAAGATCAATTAGGTAAATATCGGTATAGCTCTGACCATCTAAATTACCCATCAATTCGTAGTTTGAATTGTCGTAGCCAATGGCATACAATTGCTTTGGGGCAATCATAACCGATCGCATATTGCTATCAGCCAATTGACTAAACTTCTGATCTCCAACACGGTAAGAGCTAGTATAGTTGAACATTTTATCTCTCATTTCCTGAGTTTGTTGAGCAGATTGTAGACGTTTATCTTGCCAGTTCCAAATAATCATGTCTGGTTTTTCAATATCTTCTTTCTTCGGCTCAGGCTTAGTTTTGTTTGTGCTATCAGTTTTCTTGTCTTCTTTTTTAGCTAAAGTATTGATGCCAAAATAAAGCGTTGTTTGATCATCAGACCAATAAGGACTGCCATTTGTGTTCAATCCCATTCCCTTTGGAAAATTCTTATCTTCTAAGCCATTATAGATAACTTTATTGGTTAAATCACCCTTAATTTTGCTGATACCAATTACACTAAACACATCATCCTTATATTTTTCGTTTTTGTTAGATTTTAGCAAAGCAAAAGCCGTCCCATTCTCATTCCAGTTAATGCTTTTATAATTTGCTTTATCATTATCCAATGCAGTGGTTATACCAGTTTTCATATCGCGCAAGAAAATCCCGTTTCCATTTTGGCCATTTGCATCAACAGTATAGGCTAATTGATCGCCAGCTTTGTTAAAGGCGAACTCAGCAACATTACCTAAGTTAAAACTTTTTTTAGTGCTTAAATTATACAATAAAACATCAGTTCCCTTGGCTGCAGTTGGATCCTTTGGAGCAGATTCTAAGGCCATAAACTGGATTGCTATCCAGGAAGGAGAATCTCCCGAAAAACTAAAATTTCTTACTCTTTCAAAAGTAGTTTGCTTATTATCAGCTAAAGAAACAAGCATTAACTTATCGTATAATGGCTTGTTAGCTTTTCTGGCAGCCTTAGCTTCCGCATCTTTTGCAGACACTTTAAAAGCAGCATATTTCGAATCGTTCGCAAACAACAACGGACTTGCGCTTGCTCCAATCGGGTAGGAATAGCTTAATGTATCAAGGGTTTTTCGAATAGTCATTTTCAAATCACCTTCAGTAGGACCGCTGGCCCAAGCCATCCATTGCCCATCGGGTGATAATGTATTCCCTCGATTATAGGTCCATTTTGAGACGTCTTTCCAGGTTAAGGCTGGTTTTTGCTGCGCAAAAGTATTGCCAACAAAAGGCATAAGAAATGCCAATAAAATAAATTTTAAATTCTTCATCGTAAAGGGTTTGGTTTTACTAAAGTAAGATATCCTAAAGGATTTATTTGTATTTTTGCAGCATAATTGATACATAAAGCAGGTTAAAATGAAGATTTGGCAAAAAAACATTGAAGTCGACAAAGGAATAGAAGTATTTACCGTAGGCAAGGATAGGGAATTGGACTTGCAAATGGCGGCTTTTGATGTGTTGGGCTCATTGGCCCATGTAGAAATGTTAGCCAGCATTAACCTGTTAAGTGAGGAAGAGTTGAGCCAAGTTCAAGTTGCCTTAAAGGAGATTTATCATGATATTTTGCTTGGTAAATTTACAATAGACGACAGTGTAGAGGATGTTCATTCGCAAGTAGAATGGCTATTAACCCAGCGCATTGGAGAAGCTGGGAAAAAGATCCATAGCGGGCGTTCTAGAAATGACCAAGTCTTAGTAGATCTCAAATTATATTTCAGGTCTTGCATCCAAGAGTTAGTTGAAAATACTACAGCGCTTTTTAGTCAATTAATTTCGTTAAGTAATACGCACAAAGATAAATTATTGCCAGGTTATACGCACTTGCAAATTGCTATGCCATCTTCTTTCGGCCTATGGTTTGGCGCTTATGCCGAAAGCTTGGTCGACGATATGGAATTAATGCTAGCGGCCTATAAAATCTGTAACAAAAATCCATTGGGTTCTGCCGCAGGTTATGGATCTTCATTTCCCTTAAACAGGACTTTAACCACAGCATTGCTGGGATTTGAGCAACTTAATTATAATGTAGTTTATGCACAAATGGGCCGTGGTAAAACAGAAAGGATCCTAGGACAAGCAATGTCGTCGGTTGCAGCAACTTTAGCTAAAATGGCGATGGATGTATGTCTGTTCATTAACCAGAACTTTGGCTTTATCAGTTTTCCAGATGAGCTAACTACTGGATCGAGTATTATGCCGCATAAAAAGAATCCGGATGTTTTTGAATTAATCCGCTCTCGCTGTAATAAAATTCAGGCTCTACCAAACGAAATTGCGATGATGACCACGAACCTGCCTTCCGGGTATCACCGCGATTTACAACTCTTAAAGGAAAACCTTTTCCCCGCGATTACTTCCCTAAATGAATGTTTAGAAATGTGCATTTTCATGCTTCAAAATATGACGATAAATGATCATATTTTGGACGATAAGAAATATGATTATCTATTTAGTGTAGATGCAGTAAATGAATTGGCCTTAAACGGAACACCATTTAGAGAAGCCTATAAAATTGTTGGAGAAACAATAGACAATGGAACATTCTCGCCAAATAAAACGCTTAAACATACCCACGAAGGAAGTATCGGCAATCTGTGCAATCCGGAAATCGAGGATATGATGTCTACCATTTTGGCGCAGTTCCAGTTCCAGAAGATGAATGAAGCTATTGAGAAATTAGTTAAGTAAGAAAAACCAAATATTACCATGAACGTATCAGTATTAGCAAACACCTTAATAGGATCAGAGATAATTAAAATCGGGAACGAGGTTAATGACATGAAAAGAAAGGGAGCACAAATCGCCAATTTAACTATAGGCGACTTTGATTCGGCAATTTTTCCTATTCCAGAAGCGCTAGAAGAAGCTATTGTGAAGGCTTATCATGAAGGACATACCAATTATCCTCCAGCAGATGGCATATTAGCCTTGCGCGAAACCATTGTTGAGGTATTAGCAGACCGTTATCAATTGGATTATACTGTTAACGATATGCTGGTTGCAGGTGGGTCTCGACCTTTAATCTATGCGCTTTATTTAGCTTTGGTTGATCCGGGCGATAAAGTTTTATATCCTGCTCCATCTTGGAATAACAATCATTATTGCCATCTTTCATCGGCAAATGGCGTTACCATAGAAACTACAGTAGAGAACAATTTTATGCCTACTGCCGCACAATTGAAACCACATTTAAAAGGAGCAACCTTATTGGCTTTATGCTCTCCTTTAAATCCAACGGGTACCATGTTTACCCAACAACAGTTGGAAGAAATTTGTGATATCGTAATTGAAGAAAATAAATCACGCACAGCTGATGAAAAACCTCTTTACATTATGTACGACCAGATTTATTCTCTCTTAACGTTTGGTAAAGAGCATGTAAATCCAGTTAGCTTACGCCCAGAATTAAAAGAATATGTGGTTTATATTGACGGAATTTCAAAATGTTTGTCGGCCACTGGTGTACGTGTTGGTTGGGCATTTGGACCCGCTACTATCATCAGCAAAATGAAATCTCTTTTAGGCCATATCGGTGCTTGGGCTCCAAAAGCAGAACAAGTAGCCGTAGCTGGATATTTCAAACAAAAAGAACTAGTAGATCAATATTTAACAGGTTTTAAAGCACAGGTGCAAGCAAGCCTTGATGAATTGTACAACGGATTTCAAAAGTTAAAAAGTGAAGGTTTTGCAGTTGATGCAGTTGTGCCAATGGGCGCAATTTATCTTACTTTAAAAATAGATTATATAGGTAAAACTACGCCCGATGGCGATTTACTAAAAAATAGTGCTGATGTGAATTTCTATCTTATCAAAGAAGCACAAACGGCAATTGTACCCTTCTCTGCCTTTGGGAACGACGAAAATATGCCTTGGTTTAGAGCCTCGATTGGTGGGTGTTCCTTAGCAGATATTAAAAATATGATCCCACGAATTGCTGAGGCGCTTGGGAAGCTGAAATAAAATAAGGCCCCGCATCGGGGCTTTATTTTACCTATTTAAATTCGCTCGTTTTATGAAACTCAATATCAGGATAGTCGCGCATGGTCATATTGATCATAAATTCATTATCGGCTAAGTAAACTGGATTTCCGTCCTTGTCTTCGCCAATATGTTGTTGCTTGCGCTTTAAAAACTCTTCTAATTTTTTGGGGTCTTTTGAGGTCACCCAATTCGAACGCGTATAGCTTAACATCCTAAAATGAGCCTTTGCGCCATATTCATGCTCCAATCTAAAGGCAATAACTTCAAATTGTAGATCGCCTACCGCTCCAATCACTTTTCGATTACCTGGCTGCATTACAAATAATTGTGCTACGCCTTCTTCTGTTAATTGTTGTAAGCCTTTTTCTAATTGTTTGGTTTTTAATGGGTCTCTATTCTCTACCTCTTTAAAAATCTCAGGAGAGAAGCTAGGAATGCCTTTAAATTGGAGTTTTTCCCCTTCAGTTAAGGTATCCCCAATTTTAAAGGTTCCACTGTCATATAAACCCACTACGTCTCCCGGCCAAGCTTCTTCCACAATACTCTTTTCATTGGCCATGAAATCCATCGGGTTGGAGAACTTGATCTTCTTATTATTTCTGGTGTGGAAATAAAATTTATTACGCTCAAACTTACCCGAACAGATTCTTAAAAATGCAATCCTATCGCGGTGGTTGGGATCCAAGTTTGCATGAATCTTAAATACAAAACCGCTAAAGTTTTTCTCGGTTGCCAGCACTTCTCTTTGTTCGGCATCTCTACTTTTCGGACTAGGCGCAATATTAATAAATGTATCTAACAGCTCTTTAATCCCAAAGTTATTAATCGCACTACCAAAGAATACTGGGGCTAATAATCCTTCAAGGTACATTTCCTTGTCAACCGCTCCATATACCCCCTCTACCAATTCTAAATCGTCTTTAAGAGCATTTAAAGCTGGCGCGGGCAAAAAATTACCTAATTTTTCGTCAGCCAAACTGCTTACTTCAATAACAGGAGTGCTAATTTTTGTTTTATCAGGTTCAAATAGGTTTAAGTGCTTATTGTAAATGCTATATACGCCCTTAAATGTATGCCCCTGACCAATTGGCCAGCTTAGCGGGCATAAACTAATATTTAACTTGCTCTCAATTTCATCTAATAAATCGAATGCGTCTTTACCCTCACGGTCCATTTTATTTACAAAAATGATTACGGGCGTATTTCTCATTCTGCAAACCGACATCAATTTTTCAGTTTGCTCCTCTACCCCTTTTACACAGTCGACCACCAAAATTACACTATCAACAGCTGATAATGTACGGTAGGTATCTTCGGCAAAATCCTTGTGACCTGGAGTATCTAAAATGTTAATGCGTTTCCCATTGTATTCAAATCCCATTACCGATGTTGCAACAGAAATACCACGCTGCTTCTCGATTTCCATAAAATCTGAGGTACTACTTTGGTTTGCTTTGTTCCGTTTTACGGCGCCAGCGGTATTAATTGCCCCTCCAAAGAGTAAGAACTTCTCCGTTA
>DATJDT010000083.1:0-1574 GCA_035497275.1 Pedobacter sp. | reverse complement strand
ATATCCCCATGATGGGTAATAAGGGTACTCCATGATGGGCATCAACTCTACATGCGTAAAGCCCATTTCCAGTATGTACGGCACGAGTGTTTTGGCAATTTCACCATAACTTAGTATCCGTTCTGGATTAGCAGGATCGCGTTGCCAAGACCCTAAATGAACTTCATAAACGGAAATCGGCTGGTTTAGCGCATTCAATTTCGCGCGCTTATTTAACCAAGCTTTATCTTTCCAACTATAGTTTGTATCCCAAACTATGGAAGCTTTTTGAGGTGGATGTTCCCAGCGTAGTGCATAAGGATCGCCCTTTTCATTGTCGCTTCCATCAAACCCTTTGATATAATATTTATAAACCTCAGCCTTACCAACATTTGGAATAAAACCTTCCCAAATGCCAGATCCATCACTTCTCTTATTTAAATAATGCGTATTGCGGATCCAATTGTTAAAATTACCTATAACGGTAACTTCTTGAGCATTAGGCGCCCAAACAGCGAAATAAGCACCTTTAATTTTATCAAGTTCACAAAGATGGGCACCCATTTTCTCGTACAAACGAAAATGTTTTCCTGACAAAAATAATCCAATGTCAAAATCACTAAACAAACTATGCTCCCAAACGGTTTGTTTTAAGCGCTTGGCGGTTGGAGGTTGGCGTTCTGGAAGCATATCTTTTAACTTTTTTTAGCAATATAACAATTAATCCAAAAACCTAACTTGGTAAATACCCATGCAATCTTAAATCGTCTTCTTCATTGATCGCATAATTACCTCCGTTATGCATCAAAATAACACGATCGGCTATAGCTAAGATCTGTTCATAATAATGATCGGTAATGATAAATCCCTTTTCCGATTTAAGTTTCTCAATATGGATCTTAAGCTGATCAGCTATCAAAGGTGCAAGTTGAGAAAAAGGCTCATCAAGCAAAATAAATTGCGCATCGCTATAAATAATTAACAATGCCTCAACAAATCTTCTGTTTCCACCAGAAAGGTTTCCAATTTCTTCGTTTAGATTTGTTTTGATGACTTCAAGTTTCAGCAATTCTTCTTTGTACCGATTAACATACAACCCTATTATGGTTGTTAATTTTAAATAATGGGGAATGAAAAATCCCTGTGGTAAATAGGAAACCTGATTTGTGAGATAGCCTTTACTGGTAAAAACATCATTAATCTTCATATGTTTATGATGCGGAGTAAGGCTCCCAAAAATAATCTTGAGCAAAGTTGATTTACCCGACCCATTTCTACCTAACAAACCAACACTTTCACCTACCTTACAAGTTAAATACACGCCATTTAACACTTGTCTATCACCATATCGATGATCAACGCTATCTATATAAAGCTCCTGCATGCTGCAACACCAATTAGCACAAAAACAAACAACATAAACTCGAAACTAAAAAGTACGGCAAATATCCGTCGGTAACTTAGGCCAAGATTACGGTAGTAATAACTACGCTGGTTGAAAAGCATTTTTTCGATTGAAACGGTTGTTACATAGCCAATCAACTTAAAAAAAAGCACAATGCTATACAATGGTGCTTTATCGAACCCTTTCAAAA
>DATJDT010000082.1:0-2842 GCA_035497275.1 Pedobacter sp. | reverse complement strand
CTGCTCCAAGGGGAACTAAAGATGTATTAAAATAAATAATCAGTAGCAGCTGAGAAATGGATAATAAAAAGAGTAGGGTGATTCCTACAACATTGGCAAGTTTTGGTTTTATTAAATAAAGAACTATATAAACTACAAAGGCGTAAATAGAAACCTTTAACCAAAACATAACATCAAGCCATAATGATAAAGCAATAAGCTTTAAAATAGATTCTGGAAATGCCCGCGTTAAGCCATTATACAATACTTCAAATATCCGTAAAATCACCAAGATGACTAACCAAGCCAGCATTAACTGTATTAAAGATTTGATTGCATCAAAAAATTTGTCTTTAAGTAGCTTAATATCCATCATGATAGCTTTAATTTGGTTTTTTAGGGGCAGTAAATCCCTGTCTTGTCATTTCCCCCCAAGAATTTTTCTTTTGAATTAAATCAATATTACCCATTACTGCAGACCACACCACATAGGGATGAAAAACAAATGGTTCTAAAAATGCAGTTAGGATTAACTTCAAAATATCCTTTCGCCGTTTATATTGATTATAAGTTAAAACTTCCATCAATATCGCAAAAACCGAGTATAGAAACCCGAAGGTAAATACCACTGCTAATAAACCTATAAAGAACCGCCAATTTGTTAAACCTAGTACACTAAAGATGATAAAAAAGAACATCCCAACAAACTCAATAATAGGTGCTAAAAATTCAAACAAAAACCAATAAGGATAACTAACCATCCCTAAAAATCCATATTTTGGATTAAAAAACATCACTTTATGCATTTTAAGTGTCTCGATCGTGCCTCTAGTCCACCGGTTCCGTTGCCTACCTAATATTTTAAAATCAGCTGGTGCTTCCGTCCAACATAAGGGATCAGGTATAAATCCAACTTTATACGGCAAATCTAATTCCTCCATATATCTTCTCATTCTAACCACGAGCTCCATATCTTCACCAACTGTGTGATGGTCATAGCCCCCGCATTTAATGACTATTTCCTTATCAAATGCCCCAAAAGCCCCAGAAATCAATAGTAAGCCATTTAACCTGCTCCAAGCCATTCTTCCAAGCAAAAATGCCCTAATATATTCCAGCGTTTGTACACGTGGGAGCATCTTTTTTGGCAAATTAACAGCAACCAGTCTACCCCCCTCCACTACGCAGTCATTAGCTATTCTAATTACGCCACCCGTTGCAATAACTCGCTGTTTAGTATGCTCTAAAAATGGTTTTGCTAACTTAAGTAATGCATCTTGCTCTAAGATACAATCTACATCAATGCAAACTATATATTCCTTTTGTGCAATATTAACTCCAACATTTAATGCATCAGCTTTACCCCCATTTTCCTTATCTACCACAATAAGTTTTTTGTAAACCTTATTCCTGCTCTTATAAACACCCCTAACGGCTTTGGTCTTTATTTGCTCGTTTACAAAATAGGCTGTCTTATAAAGATTATAGGCCTCAATTAATTTTGCGAGCGAATCATCCTTACTCCCGTCATTGATAATAATTACCTCCAAATTAGCATAGTGGATAGAAAGTAGGGAACGCACATTTTCAATCACATTTGCACCTTCGTTATAGGCAGGAGCCAATATACTCATACCCGGCGCCTGGCTCGCACTTGCCAATTGCCTGTAATCAGTAAAACTATTTTTGTAAAGGTGGTTCTTAACTTCACCAACCGAGTAAATACCTATAAAAATATAGCAACTGAATAGCAATACAGAATAAGCTAAAAGCCCATAAGTGAATATATCAACTATAATACTTTGCCAACTCATGATTCAAGTTCTCCTTCAATTTGCTTAATAATTAAACTTAGAGGGGCAATATTCGATTCTGGGAGTAAAAGCAATTGATTTAATCCAGTTGGTGATATATTGGCTATTGTTCTCACTAACATACGTTTTTGTTCTGCCTCTTCTTGTGCTAAGAACGAAATTAATACAGGTATGTCTTCTTCCGAACCAATTTGCTGAAGAGCCTTTACAATCGCAATGCGGTTTTTAAGCACTTCTTGGTCATAAAGCTTCAATAGTAAACTAGAAGTAGATTCATCATATATCTTCTCAAGGGCCATTATCGCTTGATAGCGAATATCATCCGATGAATGTGCTAAACAATCTACAACTTGTTGGTGTAACTCAAATCGATGGAAACTTTTAACCAGTTTTAAGGCAAAGATAACAACGCTATCATTCTTTGATAACAGCCATTTTTCTATTCCATTAAAATTACTTGCAGGCAAATAACTCAATTCATTAAGTAGTTTTATTTGTTGCCAATTATTAATCTGATAACTCACTACGTCTAAGAACCGTAAACCCTCAAAGCCAGTTAATTTAATTACAGCAATTTGAGCTTCCATTCTAACTAGTTCATTCTTATGATTGGTTTGCCTATAAATTTTACTTAAATAGACATTTAAATTCATAATGCCTAAATCTTGAAGCGCCTTAGCTTTTACATACCATTTTTTACTGGAAAGATCCTTTAATGCATATTGATCTAATTCTAACTGCAAATAAAGCTTTTGAAGATAGGTTGCTGCTGTGCCCGACATATTCTTTTTAGCCGAAAGAAGTTCTTGCGTAAGTAGATTTCGAAACCTATTATTTTTAAGCAATATGGATGTTCGATGGTTAATGGGAAAATGAATATGCGCCGGGTCATCGCTTTCATTAAAAATTGCATCCCGTACTAAAATTTCGACTATATTTTTCCATTTCTTGTGTTTACTACCTTGAACATTTACAATTTTTAAATAAATTAAAATAAAGGTAATCAGTAAAACTGCAAGACTAAAAAAACTTAAAGCAACGATTTCAAA
>DATJDT010000081.1:0-10662 GCA_035497275.1 Pedobacter sp. | reverse complement strand
CTGAAGTCATAGCGGATCTTTTGCCCACATTCGATTGAATAATGTTAACGTTTGTTAATGCATTTCTGTTATCGGTAATTCATATTTAGCTTAGCTTAAGTTAAATTATCAAGGATGAAAAAAATACTAGGATTTATGATTGCCTTAATGAGCACCCATCAGGCATTCGCTCAAGTTAACCCTTTTAATGCCAAGGATAGTGTGCAAATTAGTGGTAAAATTATTGGATATAATCCTAAACAGGAAGATCATTTCATCACATTTTCCACCTATAACCGTTTTGGAAAGTCGTTAGATCAGGCTATTCAGATAGAAGACAATGGGAGCTTTTGGATTAAGTTGTATCAACCCTTCGAAGGAGATATGCAGTTGAATTATAAAAATGCATATATCAACATCTATACTAAACCGAAGCAAAATTTAAGCTTAACGATCGATGATAAAAAAGTTAATCGGGCCACAGCAAATGAAGGGGCATTTGTTGCGAATGGAGAATTGGCAGGTATTAATAATCTAATTTTTAAATTTCAAACAGCATTCAATCAACATTCTTTCGTTTCCCAAACAGATATGGGGGAAAAAAAACAGACTGATAGTTCTTTTGCAACGAGCGTAATCATTAAGCTTAATGAGCAATTAGAATTTTTAAATTCATTTATTAAAAGCAATCGAATTACCGACCAAAAATTTATCAGTTGGCAACGTAATCACTTACAGTACGAATTAGCAAGAGAGATTTTGTTTTTTCCATTTGCAGGGAAGTATAATAAGGATATTACTCAGGCACAATTGCTTCAGCTCATTAAAACCATTCCAATTAATAATGAAAGTGCTTTTAACAATGCTAACTATTATGGATTTTTAAATAGCTTAGGTGGAGATCAACAGATCATTATCAATATTAACCCAATGTATAGCGCTATTAAAGCTCAAAAGGGTAAGAATACTGTTGGAATTTGTTTGGATGAGATTGATAAATTCGCTACAGGGTTAACAAAGGAGTTGCTTTATGCCAACGTGTTTGCTGACAGGGCAGGTTCTAATTCTGATCCGGCGGTCTACCAAGATCGTTTCGAGGCAGTAGTTGTCAATCCGTTTTTAAAAACCGAATTATCAGGAAATGCTAACTTGGAGCACGCACCTTTTAAGAAATTTGATGTCGTTGAACGTTTAAAAGGCTTAAAAGTAAGTCAGGAGTTAAAACAAAGGTTAATCACCTTATTTACAAGTTACAAAGGCACGAATTTGTACATCGATTTCTGGGGCGAATGGTGCGGTCCATGTATGAGTGAATTACCCAATTACCCAAAGTTAATTACTGAATTGGACGGGAAACCGATTAAATTTTTATTCCTTTCGGTTTTCACGAGTGAAGAAAGTATGTTAACGATAAAAGAAAAATTTAAGATCAATGGAGATTTTGTGAACCTAAGTAACGATGAAGTTAAAATCATGAATAATGTATTTCAATTTCATAGTTATCCATCCCATTTTATGGTAAATGATAAAGGAGAGGTGGTAAATGGGACATGGAAAATGTCTTCTTCCAATATTCAGCAGAAAGCAAAGGAAATTGAAAAGTTTTTGGAGAAATAAGGGAACTAGTTAGGTTTCTCGTCCTTCACTACGTGATCAGCAAGGTCATAGCCTTTCCTACCTATGTCTTTATTTTTCTTATCAATTACTAAAAGCACAATTAATGAAACGATTGGGATGAGAAAAGAAATAAAAAACCAAAACCAAAAGCTTCTCCCCTGACTAGCTGCGAACACGCCGGCCACTAATTGAGGGATAAGCATAAAGCATAAAACAAGTAATTCGGGCATATGCAAAGATATAATATGTTAATCTCTGTTAAAAATTTTATAATCATATAGTTAAAGGTTAATTTACTTTCATGTTACTATTAAGAATCGCCCTGATGGGCATGGTCTTGGCCTATCCAGTCTCGCTTCATGCCCAAAATTTAAGTGGTGTGGTAAAGGATGTGTTTAACAGGTCGCCAATTGCAAATGCTTATGTTATTACACCGAAAGTTACCGTTTTAACTAATAGTAAGGGACAGTTTACCCTGAGTAATATGAAGGTGGGTGATCGACTTGCCGTCCGAATTATGGGATATGAAACATCCGAGATGGTGATTCGTCAATTAACCGACACCTTGTTGGTATATTTGAATAAGAAAAGTTATGATGAGTTCCAGGAAGTTAAGCTTTAAAAGAAAACCCTCGCAAATATCAATTTACGAGGGTTTTCTTTAGTCTCAAACTGTTACTTAGAAACCATAACCAAGTGATAATGCAAATCCACTAAACTTAGATTTGTCCTGATTAATATCATCCTTCGCGATAGATTGAAAATCCATGCTATATCGCGCATTTAAATTAATGTTAGGAGTAATTTTATAACCTAACCCTACAATCCCTCCAGCTATAGATGACCTAAAGTCGTCTTTATCTGTACTCGAAGTAACTAAGATGTTGTTCGCATAGATTTTTGTGGTTTGGTTCATTAGAAATGAAGCTTGTGCACCAAACAATATACTAAATTCCGGAGAAGCATTAAATGATAACAATACCGGAACGTCAATGTATCCGGTTTTTAGCTTAATTTCTCCGTTAGTGCCCCCTTCTGTGCCCTCAACCCTACTGCTTTTTTGTGAATATAAAACTTCGGGCATGAATGATAACTTCTCGCTTAATGGAAGATCTAAAAAGAAACCAGCCTGCCATCCAGGAACATACTTTGAGGTATATTCTTTGTCGAGAACTTTATACTTTCCCATCATAGTCATGTTTCCGCCCGCTTTGATGCCGAATTTAGCATTCATAGTTTGCGCTTTTGTGTTAAGGCCTACTAACGATAATGTTAATCCGAGGCCAATCATAAATAACTTTCTCATGTTTTCTAGATTTGTGTATGAATTGATTATAAGTAAAAAGCCGCCTTGATAAAGGCGGCTTTAGGTTGTTTATGTTAGGTTAGAATTTTACGCCTAAACCAACTTGAAACACTTGATTCTTAAATTCTGGTGTTTGTGAACTTCCATTTTCATTGTTTTTTTGAAGATCTAGTACATAACGACCATTTAAACCTACTCTATTACTAAAGTCGTATCTAAAACCAATAAGGCCGCCTACTAAGCTCTTTTTAAAACGATCCGAGTCGTCTTCAATGATTTTTTGTTCTGCGGTGCCAAAACCACTTTCAAACTTGTTGGTGGTCGACATCAAGAATGATACTTGTGGACCAGCCACTAAGTTCAGTCCGCCACCTAATTTTATACTTGCTAAAATTGGAATATCAATAAAGTGGGTGGTTTGGGTAAATTCGCCAATAGACGAAGTAGATTTATAACCTTTAGTTGAATATAAAGCTTCTGGTGTAAATGCTAGATTTTCCAATAATTTAATGTCTAGCGTAATACCAGCGTGGTAACCCACTAGATAATCTGTTTTAAAGTCATTATCTCCATCATCTTTAATGATATTAGAAAAGTTTGCGCCCGCTTTAACACCGAATTTGATGGGCTTATCTGTCGATTGTGCATTAGCAATTCCTGTACTTAACAGGGCGATTGCCAGAATGAATATTCTTTTCATAATGTTTAATTTTATAAAGCCAATTCCTTTAGTTAGGCTATTTTTTCTATAATTGATTTCACAGTTATATCGAATAAATGTGCCAAGACAGACTTCCATTTATTAAAAATGTAAATTTGGGGGGCTTTTAACTGAAAATGAAGCCTTTATTGGCTGTTGGTTAATGAAAGCGAAAATGGGATGAGGCTTAAATTGCTATGCGGAAAGTGTATCAAATTTAATACAACTAGAGGCAAAACACCGATAAACCCCTAAAAATTAGTTAATATTGGGGTAATTTGCATAGCCGACTTCGTAAGTTGTCTTACTTACGAAGTTGGGTTAAGTTATATCATATGAAAAAACCACTATTTACGATCAGTCTTAGTTTATTGATCACTTTCGTTGCAAGTGCACAACAACCTTCTTACATAGACATGCTAAAACAGCAGCCTAAATGGGTTGACTCTGTTTTTAAGAAGTTAAATAAAAAGCAAAAAATCGCACAGATGTTTTTTGTTGCGGCCTATACTAATAAGAGTGAGAGGTTTACCGATTCAATTGGAAAGGTAATAAAAAGGGAAAAAATAGGCGGCCTGGTTTTCTTTCAAGGAGGGCCCGGTAGACAGGCAATCTTAACAAATCAATATCAAAAATTGGCAAGGGTGCCTCTTCTCATCGCATCAGACGGGGAATGGGGCTTGGGCATGCGTTTAGATAGTACAATTTCTTATCCCTACCAAATGGCTTTAGGGGCTGTTCAGAATAAAGAACTCATCTATAAAATGGGCTTGGAGGTAGCTAAGGATTTTAAGCGAGTTGGCATGCACATGAATCTGGCTCCAGATGTTGATGTAAACAACAACGCTAAAAACCCAGTAATTAATTATCGTTCTTTTGGGGAAAATAAATATAATGTAGCCGAAAAAGCCAGTGCTTATTTAAAAGGAATGCAGGATGGGGGGCTGTTGGTAAGCATTAAACATTATCCTGGACATGGAGATACAGATGTAGATTCTCATTATGATTTACCCCAGCTTAAATTTACAAAGGAACGCTTGGATAGCTTGGAAATGTATCCTTTTAAAGAACTAATTAAACAAGGTGCTGCTGGAGTAATGATAGCGCATATGAATATTCCCGCATTAGATCCAACACCCAATATGCCTTCCACATTGTCGAAGCCCATTGTAACTGGAATTTTAAAAAATCAGCAAAAATTTGAAGGGATTATTATTTCTGATGCAATGGGAATGAAAGGCGTAGTAAAGCACTTTAAAGATGGTGAAGCCGATGTGATGGGTGTTATTGCTGGAAATGATGTTTTAGAACTTTCAGAGAATAGTAAAAGAGCTGTGAAAATGGTAAGACAAGCAATAAAGGATAAGCGATTAACTATTGAGCGAATTGATGAAAGCGTAAAGAAAATTTTAACCGCAAAATATTGGGCAGGTTTAAATGTAAAGCAAACAATAAATGAAGAAAATGTATGGGAGGGGGTAAACCGTTCTGAAAGTCAAGTGTTATTGCAGCAATTAGCCGATGCTAGTATGACTTTATTAAGGGGTAGGGACTTTATTCAAGCTTTAACACCAAATAAAAGAACCTTTATGATTGATATAGGCTTAACAGAAAGCAGTAAATTTCAAAAAGAAATGGCAATGGTTTATAAGAACTCTATTGCTTTTAATTTAGAAAAAACGGCTTCCCCAACAGATATTGCAAAAGTATTATCGCAAATTACTCCGGATGATCAAGTGGTAATTGCTATTCATGATACGCGCTTGCGCCCGGGTAATAACATGCCATTAAACGCCGATTTGAAAACAATGATCACTGATATGGCAAATAAAGATGCTGCATTTGTGTTATTTGCTAATCCGTATAACTTAGCTGCAATGCCTGGCATGGAAAATGCAAAAGCATTATTGGTTGCTTACCAAAAGGAAGAGTTTATGCAAAAGGCTGCAGCTTCGGTGTTAAAAAACCAACTTATCCCTACAGGAAAGTTGCCTATAACAGCAAGTCAGTTCTTTAAATACGGAGCAGGCTTGTAATTTTGCCTGCAGTTTCCTTACACTTTCCCTGCACTTTCCCTATACTTTGACAATCTTTAAAGATTGTCAAAGTGCTCAAATTAGTATTTATTATTCTCTGGCTGCAAAGCTGCGTAATTCCAGTTCTTCAAAAATTCAGTTATCTTTTTAACACTGTGTCCATTTCCTTCTTCTAAGTATGCCGAATTTTGGGTGTGGATTAATTTGCCATCACCATCCAGCACTAAAAATACTGGGAAGCCAAAACGACCAGGATAATTAAGTTTCTTTAAAACAGCTTCATTTTTGTTCTCGGGACTATAATTTAATAGAACGGTCTCATAATTATCATTTAAGAGTTTTTTAAGTTCTGGTGTAGCGTCTACAAGATCATGAAAGCGAATACACCAAATGCACCAGTTACCACCAACTTGAATAAAAACGTGTTTCTTTTCTTTTTTTGCTTTAGCAACAGCAGCGTCGATATCATTCTGTGCATTCGCTTTTGGGTTATAAATATTAACTACAGGTTTTGGCGCAGCTTGTCCAAAACTAGCAATACTGATAGATAGGACAGCAAATAAGGTGATTAAATGTTTCATAATACAAAACTAAATAAAGTCTATTAAATTTATAGAGTATACAATTATTAATTACAGAAAAACTACATTTATGCTAATTTAGCAATTAAATGCAATATCTCGACATACATACCCATCATACCAAGCAAAGAAATGATGTAATAAGTATACAAAGTTTATCTTTAACGAACGATCTTTTCTTAGCAATGCCAAAATCCAAACCAATTGCCGTTGGTTTACATCCTTGGTTTGCCGAGTTAAGACAATTGGAACTGTATTTAAAATATCTGAACGTGATCGCGAGACAAGCTAATGTTAAGATGATTGGCGAATGCGGTTTAGATAAAATACGAGGAGCAAAGATCGAAGATCAATTGCTTATTTTAAAAGAGCAAATACAACTTGCCGAAACGTTAAATAAACCTTTGATACTGCATTGTGTAAGATCGTTTGCTGAATTGATAGCGATAAAAGAAAAAATGCAAGTTAAAGTGCCAATGATTATCCATGGATTTAACAAGGACGAAAAATTAGGAGAGCAGTTGTTGGCAAAGGGCTTCCTGCTTTCATTTGGAGCAGGAATATTAAAAACTAATTCGGGCGCAGCTAGGCTAGTTCAGAAAATCGACAATTTCTTTTTAGAAACAGATGATAGTGAGACACCCATAGAAGAAATTTATGCGCATGTAGCTAATTTAAAAAAGTGTAGCATGGAAGCGTTAAAAGCACGTATTTTTGGCGATTGGAAAAAATTAATGGAAACATATGGCTGATGTAAACTGGTTATCGCGTTCTGCATTATTACTTGGAGATGAAGGAATCCAAAAATTACAAAGCAAACATGTTTTAGTGATTGGCCTGGGTGGCGTTGGATCATTCGCAGCAGAATTTATTTGTAGATCTGGTATTGGTGAGATGACTATTGTAGATGGAGATGTTGTTGATCCCACAAATAGAAATAGACAACTCCCTGCATTGGCTACTAACCATGGTGTGGGTAAAGCTAAAATTATGCAGGAAAGGTTAATGTCCATTAATCCTGAATTAAAACTTCATGTAATAGATACCTTCCTTACCCCTGAAAAATGTAGGGAAATATTGGAATCGAAGTTCGACTACATCATGGATTGCATCGACAGTGTAATGCCTAAAATCACCTTGCTTTCTAAGGCGTTGGAGAAAAATATTCCCATTGTAAGTTCAATGGGTGCTGGAGGAAAAATGGACCCTACTAGATTAAGGATTACCTTACTTCCTGATACCTATCAATGCGTATTTGCAAGTTATGTGCGCAAAAGATTAAACAAATTGGTTGGTGCTGATAAGATTAAAGCGGTTTTTTCTACTGAACAAATGGATAAAAATTCTATGATTATGACAGACGGCAGTAATTTCAAACGTTCTGCTTACGGTACTGTTTCTTATTTGCCCGCTGCTTTTGGAGGTGCTTGTGCATCGGTTGTTATCCGCGATTTGTTAGGTTTGCCAATTGAAATGGCAGAAAGACCCTTACGGATTAGCCATAAAACATTAGCAAAGAAAAAGGCCAAGAAAGGCTAGCAATTTATCAACGTTTTTAGCAAATCGGGATTATTGTTTTAACTTCACATAATGGCAATAAAACCTCTTAAGATTCTTCAAGCCTCTGCTGGTTCGGGTAAAACATTTAGCTTAACCGCTCATTACCTTACTTTGCTGTTTAGTGGCGACAATAAGTATCGCGAAATTTTAGCGGTAACCTTTACCAATAAAGCGACCGAAGAAATGAAAAGCAGGATTTTGGAGGTGCTTTTAGGCTTCGCTAAAGGTGATGGATCAAAAAAGATCAATGATTATCGTGTGCTGGTACTTGCTTCGCATCCATCACTTAATGCCGAAAGCTTACAGGCTAAAGCAGAACTGATTTACAGGAAGATCTTGCACGATTACAGCCGTTTTTCAGTGAGTACGATTGATGGATTTGTACAAAAGGTAATCCGAGGCTTTGCCTTTGAACTTGGGTTAAATGCCGATTACAATTTAGAAATGAATTATGATAAAGTTAAGGATGATTTGGTAAACAAATTAGATGAGGCCCTAGATCATAATAAACAGTTATTGGCGTGGATTATTGATCTAGCTATTGAACGAATTGGGGATAATAAAAGTTGGAATTATAAAACAGAGCTGTACAATTTAATTGGAGAGATTTTTTCTGAACGTTTTCAAGTGTTCGAAACAGCAGTTGAAAGCTTAGGAGAAGAAAATATAGATGAACTCTTTAAAAAATATATTCAAGTTACCAGGGCTGAAGTTAAGAATTTTGAAGAAGAAATAATTGCTTTAGCAACTGATGCAAATAATGTACTCGATGCCTTAGGTGTTGAGAATGATCAGCTAAAAGGAAAATCTAGAAATGGATTGCGGAAGATAATTTTAGTGGCAAGAGGTGATTTTTCGAAACTTGAGGCTATTTTTAATTATATAGACGAACCAGAGGAATGGTTTCAAAAAAATGTAGATCTTCCAGAAGTCTATGAGACAATCAACCCTATTCTTCAAAAAATCAAAGCTCATTATGTAGCCCATCTTCCAAATTATAGCTTGGCTGTTGCGTTTAACAAAAATCTATATTACTTAAGGTTAATGCAAGAAATTGCCAGCCTATTGAAACAGTATAGAGCAGAAAATGATAATTTGTTAATCAGCGATGCGCAAAAACTGATAAGCGGGATAACGGATGACGCGGGTGATAACCCCTCATTTATTTGGGAGAAGGTTGGTAACAGGTACCGAAATTTCTTGTTCGATGAGTTCCAGGATACGTCAACAAGTCAGTGGGGCAGTTTTAAGTCGCTTCTCACAAATGCAATCGCAACGCCAAACCCAAATGTTATCGACCATTTAATTGTTGGCGATACCAAACAATCAATTTATCGTTGGAGAAATGGAGATTGGAATATTTTACATAAACATGCTAAAGCTGATGTTGGTGTACACAATGTTTTGGAAGATAGTTTAGCAGAAAATTACCGAAGTGCGGAAAATATTATTTCTTTTAACAATTTTCTCTATCGTTCTATTCCGTTGGCCTTGCAAAATGAGTTAAATGAAAATATTTCAAGTAAACCAGAAAGTATAGTAGCCTGGTGGCAAGGAGAAAACTATCATCAAATTATAACCGCTATTTATAGCTCTTCTACCCAGAATTTTGCGCCTAATACCCAGAAGGGTGGGACAATAAAGATTAAAAAATTTGCAAAGGAAGATGCACCAAATGAAGCAAGGTTTACCGAAACGGTTTTTAGGGATTTAGCTTTAGCTGATGTAATTAAAGAAATTAACTACTTAAAAAGCGAGCTTAACTATTCTTTAAAAGATATTGCAATATTAGTCCGCTCTAACAGTGAAGCAATGTTAACCGTTCAGCAGTTAATGGCACAAAATTTACCTGTCCTTTCAGGAGATGCCTTGTTAATTTCTAACAATGCTGCGGTACAATTAATCATCAATACCTTGAAGGTATTGGTTGGAATAGATGCTCAAACGGCCTTATACAAGGCAAATTGTATTGCACTTTATCACTCTTTACATGGAAAGGAAGCCGATGCAAATCATTATCTAAACTTAAATGGAGTTTCGTTAACAGCATTAAAAGAGGTAATGCCAAGTGATTTATGTGAAAACTGGCAAAGTTGGTTGCAATTACCGTTAGCAGAATTAATGGAGATTTTAATCGAAAGCTATGGGTTAAAAGATCTTAGTGCACATTTAGCTTATTTATTAGCATTTAGAGATTTAGCATCTAATGCGAGTAGGTTAGGTGAGAAGGGAATTATATCCTTTTTAACTTGGTGGGAAGAAGACGGGGTGAAAAAATCTTTGCCGTCTCCAGAAGGCGTTGACGCCATTCAAATTATTACCATTCACAAATCGAAAGGTTTGGCTTTTAGAGCCGTTTTTGTGCCCTTTTGTAATTGGGAAATTAAAGGAAAACCCAACTCCACTTTTTGGGTATCATCAGCAGATACCGTTTATAAAGAATTGGGTGGTATTCCTTTAAAATACAACGAAGAGTTAAGTAATTCTGCGATTTCAAAGGCATATTATGAAGAGCTACTTTATAACAACATGGATGCATTGAACATGCTTTATGTTGCCACTACGAGGTCAAAGGATTATTTATACATTGCCACCATGGCTAAAAAGGAGCCTAAATTAACCACGATGGGTGATGTTATTAATCTTGCTTTTGAGAAAGATTTTGATGAAAATAATAAATATGAGATTGTAGACAACGTTATCCTAGCGCCAAAAGACAAGGATGAAAACTTTATTAATCTAACAGGTTATCCGACTACTACTCGCTTATCAGAGTTATATATTTCCTCAGAAGAAAAGCACCTAAAACATTTGGTAAATATTGAAAAATCGGGAAGAAAAGGCTCCTTATTACACGATATCTTAGCAAATGCCGGTAACGAG
>DATJDT010000080.1:0-10751 GCA_035497275.1 Pedobacter sp. | reverse complement strand
GTTAGATCCTAACTACCAAACAGGAATGATTTATATTGCTATTGCGATTGCCGGTTGGGCAGGAGGGACTATCTATACTAAAAAACATACTTTGCCAAGCTCCAATATCTTTTTAGACCTATTTTATCAGTTTGCGTTTTCTGCTGTGGCTCAACTGATCTTAGCCTACTGGTTGTCTCCGGAAATTACACCTGCAAATTGGAGCATGACGAGCCTTGCTGCGGTAGGTTGGTTGACTGTATTTGGTTCAGCTATTGGTTACTTTAGCTACCATTATGCCTTGAAAAAGGTTAGCGCCACAGAGGTTTCTATACTTTCTTATTTTAATACTGTTATTGCCATATTCTTAGGGTGGCTTATTTTGGATGAAGTGATTACGATCGACTTATTGATTGCGACTGTGTTGATTATTGCCGGTGTTTTTATAATGAATTATAAGAAGTCTACGATATCAACTAGCGAGTATCAAGACAGGGAGGTGATCTGAAAAAGTTCAGGGGATATAATCTCTATACTTTAAATTAATTGTTGATCTTAGTTTTAACTCGCTAAAGAATGTTTTATAAGTGTCAGTAAGTCAGGGTTAAATGCTATTAAAATTTCTTTTTTAGGAAGTTTTTTTAATAGGTTTATCCATGAGATTTCCAGAAGAATTCCTGCATTTTATATGGCAATTTAAATTATATGGGGTTCAGCAACTATATACTGAAGCTGGCGAATTGATCGAAGTGATCCAATCTGGAACGCTAAATAAAAATGCTGGTCCAGATTTTTTACAAGCTAAATTAATAATTAACAGCACTGTTTGGGTTGGCAATATTGAGATACATATTAACTCATCAGATTGGCTTGTGCATCGACATCAAGAAGATGCTGCCTACGACAATGTAATCCTACATGTGGTGTATGTTGATGATGCACCGATTTACAGAACAGATGGTACACTGATTCCAGTATTGGTAATTAAAGACCGTTTCCCAACTGAACTGTTAGCGAATTACGAACAATTGATTTTATCGGCAAATAATTTCCCATGTGAAAAGCAACTAATCAATGTTGAGCTATTTTTTATAGAAAGTTTTTTAACTCGAGTGGCGCTCGAAAGATTAGTTCACAGAGCTGACGAAGTATATGTTCATCTAAATGAACTTAAAGGAGATTGGGATGAGACTTTCTATCATTTTATGGCAAAGAATTTCGGCTTTAAGATTAATGCAACTCCAATGGAAATGTTGGCTAGATCTTTACCACAACAAATTTTGGCAAAACACAAAGATAATCCCTTGCAAATAGAGGCCTTGCTCTTCGGTCAGGCTGGTTTTTTAGATCAAAAGTTTAGTGATGAATACCCTCGGCAACTAAAAAGTGAGTATAGATTTTTAAAAAGTAAGTATAAGTTAAAACCTTTAGCGATTTCACTATGGAAGTTTATGCGCATGCGTCCTCAAAACTTCCCTACGCTTCGTTTAGCACAGTTTGCCGCATTGGTTTTGAATTCAAATCATTTATTCTCTAAGATAATCTTGCTAAAGGATTATAAAATGATCGCGCAAATTTTTGAAGAATTACCTGTAAATACTTATTGGAAAACTCATTATCATTTTAATAGAACTGCAGAAAATGTAAGCTTACAAATGGGTAAAGAAAGTATAGAAAATATTTTAGTTAATACAATAAGTTTGTTCTTATTCGCATACGGTAAATATATTGATCAATATGTGCTTGTGGATAGAGCTATCGAATTACAAGAGAAATTACCAGCTGAGCATAATTCGATTATTAAACAGTATGTTGATGCTGGAATTAAAGTTAATTCTGCCTATTATTCGCAAGCATTATTGCAATTAAGGCATACTTATTGTAAAGGTAAAAAATGTTTAAATTGTGGAATTGGCATTAAATTGTTAAAGCAGTCTTAAAAGAATTATTCATTTCAATGAAAAATGTGTAAATTGGATGTGGAATTAAAATATAAAGTAATATAATGTTTCAAAGCGTAGTTACTTTCTTCGAAAAGCAGAGTTTTGGGGTTTCAACCTATTTGGCCAATAAATTAAACATGAGCATTTCAAAAGTGCGTTTGTTTTTTATTTATTCTTCATTCTTGGCTGTAGGCTTCCCGATTTTATTTTATTTATTGGCCGCGGTGGTACTTGATATCCGGAATTATGTGAAGAAAGCAAGGTTAAAAGTTTGGGATATTTAATCGTCGTCCCTTAAGATTTCAGCAATCTCATCAAAACCTTTTTGAGCAGCTAGATCTGCAGGCAGTTTTCCGCCCTCCATCCGCAAATTTACATCAGCTCCATGTTCTAGCAATAAGATGATTAATTCAATGTTTCCCAATTGTGCGGCAGAATGCAAAGGTGCCATACCCGATTTTTGGCACACATTAGGATAGGCTCCGGCGTCGAACAATATTCTTGTAATATTAATATTATTTGCAGCAACGGCTGAATGGATAGGGAATACATTAAATCCATTTTTACTTGGCACATTTACTTCAGCACCTTTTAGCACTAAAAATCGAGCTATTTCTTCGTGACCAAAATAACATGCTAAACCAAGTGGTGTAAATCCATCATCTGAATACGAATTTATGGAAGCTGGGTTTTTAAAAATAAGCAATGTAGTCTCTTCAAATTTCCCCAGTGCACAGGCTTCAAATAAAGATAGCTCTGGCACAAATTCGGCAATGGCATTTGCAATATCAGGTCTTTTATAATAGGCAGCTAACAATACCGGAGATATATGATGAGAAGTTGCTGCGACAGCTAGTTCAGGTTGCTTGCTTAATAATTCGGTGATTTCTGCAAGCTTATTTTCTTCAATCAGCTTCTCGAGATGCGTATTGTTCATTTTAATAGTAAATAAATTTCTTTATTAGCACAAATTAATGCCTTAAAATAACAAAAATAAATTAAGATTTTTGCATTAACAATAAAACAATGACCTATGGATAAAAATTCAGCCCTCGTTAGTGCCCAATGGCTTTTTGAAAATAAAGATAACCCACGATTGGTAATCTTAGATACAAGTTTAGCTAATCCTATAAAAGGCAAATCAACTAATGAAAATAAGATTATCCCGAATTCAATAAAGTTTGATTGGAATACATTTAGTGATTCAAATATTGAATTACCACATATGATGCTCAATGAAGCCGAATTTATGCGTGCTACGCAAGAATTAGGTATCAACAATAATAGTATTTTGGTAGTTTATGATAATGTGGGTGTTTATTCAAGTCCGAGGGTATGGTGGATGTTCCGTGCGATGGGCCTTACAAGCTGTTATGTTTTAAATGGTGGTTTACCATCTTGGTTAACAATTGATTATCATTATAGTGATGCTCATTCAAAGCCTAATAGAAAAGGGGATTTTAAGGCAAATTACCGCCCCCAATTTTTTGTTAGCTTAGCAGAAGTACTTACTGCGGTAAATGATCAGCATACCTTTATCATCGATGCTAGAAGTGCCGAACGTTTTAATGGAAAGGTTAGCGAACCAAGAGCTGGACTGAGAACGGGTCACATACCTAATTCGGTTAATGTTCCGTTTGAAAAGGTATTGTTGGGTAGTGAAATGCAGAATAATGTGGTTTTAGCAGGGATTTTTGAGCAAATCGGGAATAAAAAGTCGCACCTTATATTTAGTTGTGGTTCTGGAGTAACAGCCTGTATTGATGCTTTGGCGGCAACTATAATTGGCTATCAGAATATTAGCATTTATGATGGGTCTTGGAGCGAATGGGGGATGAATTCTTCATGCCCAGTTGCTTAATAAAAAAATCCTGCCTAAAAAATCAAGCAGGATTAACCTAAAACAAAACTATCTAAAATTAACTATTAAAAACAGCTATATATGTATGGAAAAATACTTGCTGATATTATTAAGACAGCAGTTGTTTGCAAAGGTTTAATTTTCATTTGTATTTAATTGTTAGAAATTGGCATTTTTAGAAAATTTCTATAAATCGGAGGTAATTTCAAGTAGAGATACAACTATAAATTTTATATTTGTTCATTATAAAATTCACAACAGATGTCGGTAAGGGGAAACCAATTTAAATCAAATTCATTTAAGCAAGAAAATGATCCTTCAAAAGGACAGAGACCTTCCGCAAGCCGTTCTGCACGCCCTAAGGCAAACTTAATGCCTACTTTTGATTTAAAGGATGGCAGATTCGTTAAGATTATCGGTCTGCTTTTTATCATTTTTTCGCTTTATTTTTTCGTTGCCTTTACTTCTTACCTTTTCAGTTGGAAAGATGACCAGAGCTACGTAATTGATGCCAATGGTGGGTGGAGCAATCTTTTTAAAACGACCGAAGAGTTAAAAGGCAATGGTGTAACATCGCCAGTAGTTGAAAACTGGTTAGGGAAAGTGGGTGCTTTACTTGCGCATCAATTTATTTACGAATGGTTTGGCATTGCCTCTTTCTTGTTTGTTTTGATCTTTTTTGTTGTTGGATATAGGTTATTGTTCAAAGTAAAGATTTTTCCTATCGAAAAAACACTAGGCTATAGTTTTTTCTTTTTGCTTTTTATTTCTTTAACATTGGCATTTGCGCATTCGTTTATAGCCCAATCTCCACATTTTTTAGAAGGTGAATTTGGGTATTGGAGCAATAAATTATTGGTGGCTCAAATAGGTTCTGCTGGAGTTGCAGGGTTAATTGTGTTTTTAGGTTTAACCATATTAATCATTGCATACAATATAGATTTTAAAATTCCTAAGTTAAAAAAGGATGAAGGTTTTGTACCTGTTGCTTCGGAGGGTATTGAGCTAGAAGAAGAGATTATTTCGGAACCTGTTGAATTTAGTGTAAATGATAGGTTTAAAAAGGAGCAAAAAAGAGAGCAGAATATTGTTTTAACTCCAAATCGTTTTGAGTCAAAGGAAGAAAGTGTTGACAGCATCATTTCAGGCCCACTAGCAACTAATGTATTATTAACCCCAAGTGTTACTGCTAGTACAACGCCATTGGAAGTTGCGCCAGAACCGTCTTTTACTGTGGAGAAGAACGAAGAGGAGGTAAAGGCTGCGGGATTGGTAGAGCAATTTGGTAATTATGATGAAAAACTAGACCTATCTGGCTATCAGTACCCAGTTTTAGAGTTGCTAGAGAACTATGGTTCTAATAAAATTTCGGTAAATGCTGAAGAATTAGAAGCAAATAAGAATAAGATCGTAGAGACTTTAAATCACTATAACATTGAGATAGACAAAATTAAAGCTACGATTGGCCCAACTGTTACCTTGTATGAAATTATCCCTGCTCCAGGTGTTAGGATTTCTAAGATCAAGAATTTGGAGGATGATATCGCTTTAAGTTTAGCGGCATTAGGCATCCGTATTATAGCACCGATGCCTGGGAAAGGAACAATCGGTATTGAAGTACCGAATCAGCATCCAGAAATGGTATCCATGCGTAGCATTTTAAATACCGAAAAATGGGCGCAGAATACCATGGACTTACCCATTGCCTTGGGTAAAACAATTAGCAATGAGGTTTTTATTGCAGATTTGGCCAAGATGCCACATTTGTTGGTAGCTGGAGCAACTGGACAAGGTAAGTCGGTTGGTATTAATGCGATTTTAGTTTCTTTACTGTTTAAAAAACACCCAGCACAGCTTAAGTTTGTATTGGTTGATCCGAAAAAGGTAGAGCTTACTCTGTTTAATAGAATTGAGCGCCACTTCTTAGCTAAGCTTCCCGGCGAAGCTGATGCAATTATTACCGATACTAAAAAAGTGGTAAATACCTTAAATTCACTTTGCATTGAAATGGATCAGCGTTATGATTTATTGAAAGATGCACAGGTAAGGAATTTAAAAGAATACAACGATAAATTTATCAAGCGGAAGCTTAACCCAAACAATGGACATAGATTTTTGCCGTTTATTGTTTTGGTAGTTGATGAGTTTGCCGATTTAATGATGACTGCTGGAAAAGAAGTAGAGGCCCCTATTGCTCGTTTAGCTCAGTTAGCAAGAGCTATTGGAATCCATTTGGTTCTTGCAACACAGAGGCCATCTGTAAATATCATAACAGGTACAATTAAAGCGAACTTTCCTGCCAGATTGGCATTTAGAGTGCTTTCTAAAATAGATTCAAGAACGATTTTGGATAGTGGTGGTGCTGATCAGTTAATTGGTAGAGGGGATATGTTATTGTCGACCGGTAGCGACTTAATAAGGCTACAGTGTGCTTTTGTAGATACACCAGAGGTTGATCGGATTTCTGAATTTATTGGTAACCAACGAGGGTACCCAGATGCTTATCAATTGCCAGAATATATTGATGAAAATGGTGAATCCAGTAAGTTAGACTTCGATCCAGATGATAGGGATCCTTTGTTTGAAGAAGCTGCTCAACTTATTGTAACTCACCAGCAGGGTTCTACATCACTAATTCAGCGAAAAATGAAATTAGGTTATAATAGAGCAGGGAGAATTATTGATCAATTAGAAGCAGCCGGAGTGGTGGGCCCTTTTGAAGGAAGCAAGGCCAGAGAAGTTTTATTACCTGACCAGTATGCTTTGGAACAGTTCTTGACTAACTTAAATAAAAAATAATATGTTTTAAATTCTGCTAAGTAAATTAGTAGGTAAATTAAAGAAAAGATGAAGAAATTAATAGTAGCATTAGTGATTATTGGAAGTTTTGGATTGAATGCTTCGGCACAAACTGATTCAAAAGCGAAAGAGATTTTGGCTGCAGTGAGTAAAAAATATCGCACATACGATGTTGTTAAGACTGATTTTACGTTCACATTAAACAATGCACAAGCAAAGGTAAATGAAACTCAACAAGGAACTTTATATGTTAAAGCAAACGCTAATAAGTATAAAGTGGCGATGACTAATCAAGATTTAATTAGTGATGGCAAGGTACAATGGACTTATTTAAAAAATGATAAGGAAGTTCAGATCTCTAACGTCGATTTAAGTAGTGACGCAATAAATCCAGCTAAGATCTTTACCATTTATGAAAAAGGATTTAAATATTTGTACACAGGAGAAAAGAAAGTGGGGGCTAAAACCTATCAGATGATTGATTTGTCTCCAACTGATACTAAAAAGACGATTTTTAAAGTACGATTAAGTATTGATAAGGTTTCGAAACAAATAGCTAACGTAGTTATTTTCGAGAAAAATGGAAATACTTATACTTATAACGTGAAAACTTTTTCTCCGAATATTAAAGTACCTGAAACCACCTTCGCTTTTGATGCCAAAAAGCATCCAGGGGTTGAAGTTGTAGATTTACGATAAAATATTTTTACCTGTTATTATAAGGGGTTTAGGCTAGGTGCTTAAGCCCCTTTTTAGTAAATTATTTTCGGTAATATTGTAGTACCTAGTTGACCCAGCAGATCATTAAATAGAAAGTATTTTGAGAGTAACATTTTTAGGCACAGGAACATCGCAAGGCATACCCGTTATAGGATGTGGGTGTGAGGTATGCCGTTCGGCCGATTCGAAGAATAAAAGATTGAGGGTATCAGTACTGATAGAAACAGATAAAATTATCGTAATAGATAGCGGTCCCGATTTTAGATATCAAATGCTCAGGGCAGGTGTAAAAGACCTAGATGCCATACTTTATACCCATGAACATAAAGATCATGTAGCGGGATTAGATGATATAAGGCCGTTTAACTACTTGCTTAAAAAGAGAATTGCAATTTATGCTACGGAAAGGGTTCAGAATGCCTTGCAAAGAGAGTTCTCTTATATTTTTGCCGATACTAAGTATCATGGGTTGCCACAGATTGATGTGCATGGCGTTGATGAACAAGACTTTATGATTGGTGAAACTATCATTACCCCGATTGAAATTATGCATTATAAATTGCCCATAACGGGTTATCGGATTGGTGATTTTACTTATATAACCGATGCAAAAACCATATCAGCTAGTTCATTAGCCAAAATAGAGGGGACTAAATATTTAGTGATCAATGCTTTGCAAAAGGAAGATCATATTTCTCATTTCACCTTGCAAGAGGCTATAGATTTTGCCGAAAAAGTAGGAGCGGAGATGACTTATTTTACGCACATGAGTCATAATTTAGGTTTACATGCTGATGTAGAGAAAGAATTACCTCCCCATATTAGGTTGGCTTATGATGGATTGTCAATTACTATTTAATTTGTCTTTTAAAATTCAATCATTCCATTATATTTGCAGCGCAAACCCAGGTGGCGAAATTGGTAGACGCACCAGCTTGAGGGGCTGGCGCCCTTACGGGTGTGGGAGTTCGAATCTCCTCTTGGGTACAAAACCAGATTCATGGTTAAATTTTTAAAGGGTTGCTTGTTAAAAAGCAACCCTTTTTTTGTTGAATTCAGTAGGTTGTCATGAAAGGTTCTGTCTAAATATTTTGTTCTAAATGAACCCTGACTCCATACAAGATTATCTTTGAACAAACCCCGAACTAAAGTGTGCTTTTGGGTCACGTTTCCCTTGTCGTATAAATTGAAAAGATTCTCCAAAAGTGGCAATAATCGTTCAACAATTCACTTGTCTGAATTTACCCTCGGTTTTCATCATCGTTGAAGGTAATGGATTATGTAATATGGAACGACTTTATTCGTTTTTTGAAAAACAGGGCAATACATCCTTCTCAAAGTAAGGTTTCTGATCTACCCAGAACATGTAGTTTACTTTTAAGAAATCTTTGGCGAAAGCATGAAGCAAGGGCACAATGCTTTTTCTTGAACTTTCTAAAGCTTCATTATAATCTGCATCAGCCCCAGTTTTACCTACATAGTTACCATCTTGAACCGCAATCCCAATTGGTACGGTATATTTTGCTTCGTGCATTAGCATAAGTGCGTGATTTAGTTGCCCCTGTCGTGTAACCATTAGATCTGGGCCGCCCAAACCAACCCCGATCTGCTGTCCATAGCTATAAATACTGCGAAGATACCCCTTATCAGTCCAAGGTAACCATTCGCCGGGCATAAAGTTTGCATATATCATTGTTTTTGATTCTGGGAACGCCTTTTTTAGCGCCAGCATATTTTCCTTTATACCTTCTACATATTTTTGTTCAGCGAAACTTGGATCTGTTTTCGAACTTACCCCAATCGCTGTTTCTTGCAAGTTTACTCCTTCTAGTTTTCCGTCAAATTCTTTTCCAAAGGCTAATAAGAACTTGGCAAACCGTTCTCTAACTTTGCTGTTCCAGCGTTTAGCAACCCAACCCTCCGGCTTTCCTTCATCATTGTATTGGATTACCGCACCGCCACTATACTCAGCGCTTAGCAAGTAATCTGGTACTGCCTTATTCTTCGGATTAAATGTCGCGTCTTGTAACTGCACGAAAAGCTTTTTCCCATGCTTTAGAAGGTATTCATAGTCATCCCAAACTAACTTGAAATCATATTTTCCTTTTGCCGTTTCCAAATCTTTCCATGAATACATGATTTGGGCACCTTTAAACTGCGGATGCGATAGGAACGCATGGTTAACAATAGCCTCGCGATCTCTTGAGAAATAAACGAAATGGCTAATATTGTCTTTTATTATTGGGCAGCCAACGGTAAGGTATTTTTTGTAAGCATCCTTATATTTTTCTGCAGGCGAGACTGTTTGGGCCAATGAACCGCCACTGATTAAAATGAATGAAAGAATTAAAATGGGTTTCATGCTAAATGGGTGTAAAGATGTAATGAAGATAAGAAGGACTCACGAAATTTCATAAAAAGCGAATAGTTCCAAACTTATATTTCTGTTTTCATCTACTACAAGAACTCCAGAAACCAGGCATAGTGTTACTTTCGGTTACAATTATGGCAGTTATCGATAATCCTTTATATTAAAAGTAGGTCACTAGTTATTCTGATTCCTAATTCTTGTTTTTAAGTTTCTGAGTAAATAATCATCTTTATCTTAGGCCAATGGCAACGTGAACCAAAAAGAAGTGCCTAAATTTCAGTTATTAGTCATCCTGTTTAAATAATGAATTACGTTTATCTACTAGCGAAGAAAAGTCAATATTGAGCGAATTAATTTGTCGTTTCTGCTCATATACCCGGTTTAATTCGATCATAAATTTATCCAGTTCTTTAGCAACTGGATGCAATTGACGGGCGAAATACATCAATTCCTCCTGATTAAGGCCACCTTCGTTGATGATTGAGGTAATGCCTAACATGGAGGAAATCGGTCTTCGCAAAACATGGGAGATATCGAAAAGGATTTGTTCAGACGAAGCGATGTAATCTACTAGGGTCGTAATGTCTCGGGTTGCCCCGTACCAGATGACTTTACCCTGTTCGTTTTTCTCAGGAACAGCCTGCAACCAGCGCCAGCGAATGGTATCATTGACGACGATCCGGTATTGAAAGCTTATTGATGCCTCCGACTGGTAAGCTTCTTTCATCTTTTCATGAAGAAGAGATCGGTCGCTTTCATGCCAAACCTCTAGTACTTTGTTGCCATCCTGCGAAATATCCTCCAGATTGGTGGTAAAATTAAAATCCTCATTACCTCTGTTAATGAAAAGGATATTCGGTTTGCCGCTTTCTTCTATTTCAAACATATAGGTGTTCCCAGGAACCTGGCTGGTGATTTTTTTGATCAGGCGTTCACTTTCCATGGCCTTTTCCTCGGCTTTTACACGTTCCGAAATATCGGTGTGGGTACCAAGGCTAATATTGGTGATGTTGCCACCCTTATCATGCAGCCTTCTGGCTCGCGACCATATCCATACCCAATCTCCGTTTTTATGCTT
>DATJDT010000079.1:0-1591 GCA_035497275.1 Pedobacter sp. | reverse complement strand
GACATTAGTTATCGCTTGATACCATGTCAAGCGTGAAGGAGAGAGTTTTTTTACAGGAGCAACAAAATTATATGTCCCAGAGAATGATAAGCCTTGTATAATTGGAATCTTCTTTTCACCCCCATTCGTAGTATCTTTTTTAGATTTAACCTTTAATTCTACATTATTATCAAGTGAAAAACTTAAGTTGGCTTGTTCCCCCGCCGATGGACCACCGAATTGTGAGCCGTCAAAGATAGAATACAAGAGTGGCTTACCTCTATAGTCTAATATCGGTTTCCCATCTATTACCTTACTACGACCAGGCCTGATATCATTTTCATAATAATGCATCTCTTTATAATACCCGTATTTCTTTGCCGAAAAATCTGGCTTGTAAGAAAAACTAAAATTTGGGGTTATGATGTGGCTAATTCCTTTTATATTACCAAAATTCTTAAACTGTTTTCGCCCATAAATCTTGGTCGACATGCTCATTCCAATATTATACTCACCCGACCTTTTGAATCCATTTACAGTATCCAGCGCAATGCTGTCAACTCCTAAGAACTTTCGTTGATTAATAGTTTGGAAATACCATTTCTCATTATAATTTGCATTAGCATTAAAGTTAAAGTAGTTTAATAAATTAAAGGCCATGTTGATTGGAATCGAGTGGCTTACCCCGTTCTTAAATCTCTTTAATCCCCCTTTATCAAATAAAAGATCTTCTTTGGTATTCACCGTATTGCTTGCCTGCATACTATAACCAACTGCAATTTTCTGATACCACCGTTTAACGCCTACGCTATTTTTTGAGTCGAACGGATTTAAGGTCGACATATTTAAACTCACCTGTGGAAGTGTTAAACTTATTGTTTTATCCTGTGTTTGTTGCGAGTGGCTTAAAGCCGCTGTTAGATTAAATCGGCCATCGCCAAACACCTTACCATAAGCTATACTGGAACTCATCGTATTTTGCGCAATTGCACCAATGTCATAACTTCCATTTGCCGCCGTTGCAGTATAATAACTTGAAGTACCTGCATTAACAGAGGCACTAAATGTTGTTCCAGGGCGAGCATTTGCATTTTGCGAATGCTGCCAAGAAATATTAAAGTTTATTTGAGGTTTGTATTCAGGCGTACCTTCCAACCCATTTCTTGTGCTCGAAAAACTAAGATTTACCCCCCCATTGTACTTATACCTTTTCAAATATTGCGACATTAAACTCAAGTCATAGCTTCCATTGGTATATATATTAGTGAGCAATCTCCCATCAAAATAATCATTAAATGCCTTATAATATCCTCCACCATTAAGTGAAAAGCCTCTAGTTTGATCCTGGTTAGGTGTTGGGAGTATAAAACCTGACGCTTTTTTATTCGGCTTGGGGAAAAATCCGAAAGGTATACCTAATGGCATTGGAATGTCCTCAATCTTTAAGTAAGCTGGCCCGGTAATAATCTGTCTTTCGGTAGCGATACCTCTCGTTATAAAAATTCCAAAATGAGGGTGCGGCAAATTACAGGTACTGAATACTTGTCCTTTAATATGTACTTCATTATCAGGTTGTACTTTAGCTTTTCCCCCCGAGAAAAAACCACCTTGT
>DATJDT010000078.1:0-2147 GCA_035497275.1 Pedobacter sp. | reverse complement strand
TAAGTTGGGCAAAAATTTGAGGGACCATTCGTGCGCCTTTATCTTCATGACCGTGAAAAGTCCAGCCATGACCTTCTTCAAACCTTTTGGTTGGGGGTTTAGCAATATCGTGCAATATTGCGGCCCATCTTAACCATAAATCGTCGGTATGCTCACAAATGTTATCCAAAACCTGTAAGGTATGATAAAAATTATCTTTATGTCCTTTACCCTTGATGATTTCTACCCCATAAAGTGCGGCCATTTGAGGAAAAATAAGGTGCAATAAGCCAGTGTTAAATAGGTGCTTGAAGCCTATCGATGGGGTTTTGGCTAAGATAATTTTATTAAGCTCGTCGGTAATTCTTTCTTTGGAGACAATACTTATCCTTTCTTTCTGATTTTTGATTGCTTCCAGCGCTTCTGGGTCAATTTCAAAGTTTAACTGAGTAGCAAATCGAATTGCCCTCATCATTCGCAGTGGGTCATCAGAGAAGGTAACTGCCGGATTTAATGGTGTACGAATTAATGCTTGCTGTAAATCAGTTACTCCATTAAAGGGGTCAATAATTTCTCCAAAGTCGGCTTTATTTAAAGATATTGCCAGTGCGTTGATGGTAAAATCTCTTCGAAGCTGATCATCAGATAAGGTGCCATTTTCTACGATTGGTTTTCTAGAGTCAGAACGATAAGATTCTTTTCTGGCGCCAACGAACTCGATTTCTAAATCTCCGTGCTTAAGCATGGCGGTGCCAAAATTCTTAAATACTGCAACTTTGGTTCTAAGTTTGGCGCCCACTTTCTCAGCGAAATCTATACCATTGCCAATTACTAAAATATCTATGTCTTTTGATGGCCGATTTAAAAATTGATCACGTACAAACCCTCCAATTACAAAAACTTCTGTCTTTGATTGTTCAGCTAAGGAAGCCAAAGTTTTAAATATTGGGTTTTGTAAAGATTGATGCATAATGGCTTCATCACATCGTTAGTTCATTGCTAAAGGCAAGACGACAAAAATGAATGCGAAATTAATAAAAAAGACTAGTATTAACTAGGATGGATTTGCGATGATGGACTAAAATCTTAACATTATCGTTTATTTACGGATAAATTCAAATTGTCCAGATGGTCCAAGTTTAATAATAGTGGAGGGTTTTTTAGCAACCCGAAGTTCCTGTTCAAAATCTACAACATAATCAACAGAATCGATGATGTCTTGCGTAATATCATCAAAAAATTGGGGAGTAGGTTGTCCCGATATGTTTGCGGAGGTTGACGTAATTGGTTTTCTAAGTCGTTGAATCAATTGTTCACAGAAATTATGCTTAACTATCCGAATTCCGATACTACCGTCGGCGTTAATGGCATTTTTAGCTAAATTTTTAGCGCCTGAGAAAATAATTGTGAGCGGGTTTTCTGCATACTCTATTAATTCATAAGCTACATCAGGTATTTCTGTTACATAGCTTTGTAATTGATTGTCAGAGTTTAATAACACAATAAAACTTTTATCGGCTGCTCTACCTTTAATCGCATTAATTTTTGCTACGGCTTCCTCATTAGTTGCATCGCAGCCAAGTCCCCAAACTGTATCAGTAGGGTAGAGAATTACACCGCCACTTTTTAATACATTTAGAGCTTTGTTTATTTCATCTTTCATAGGAGAAATTTAGTTATAACCATTTTACTTTTTTACCCGCTATAGATTGTCTAATTGTTCGAATAATATGGATTAATTTAAAATCGACGTTTAGTTGCGCCTGAAGGCTTTTAATTTTCTGCCTGGCAGCTTTGATCTCATGGCAGTTTTTTAAGAATAATTTTAAACTCTTAAGGATCCAGAAATCCCCTCTCAATAAATGTCCAAAGAGGATAACCGTATACAATTGGAGGTACCAGATTTTTCGGTAAATCCCATTCAGATGAATAGCTTGAAGAACGAAACTATTATGATTATAAGTAACCTGAACAAAGTTAGATTTATTTAATTTGTTTGTAGAAGAACTCACGTGATGGTAGCATATTGATCCGTGATCATAATATAAATTCCATCCCATTTTCCATGCGCGCAGGCCTAAATCAAAATCTTCAAAATAAAAAGGGGAATAAATTTCATCAAAGCCATTCAGAAAACTAATTTTTTCTCTACTTACTAAAGCGTTTGC
>DATJDT010000077.1:0-3942 GCA_035497275.1 Pedobacter sp. | reverse complement strand
GACTTCAAAAAATCAAAAGGCTGCGGAGCTAGGATAGTACCTAAGTAAAACTTCGCAAATCTTTTACAAAAATATTATGGCAAAAGCATCAGAAATAAAAGTTGGTAACATTCTTCGTGTTAACAAAGAATTAGTTACAGTTGAAGAATGGAATCACCGTACACCAGGAAAAGGGGGTGCATTTTACACAGGAAAATTTCGCAATATCAAAACTTCTAGACTTGTAGAAGCCCGTATGAATACAGACGAGGTAGTAGAAATTTGTCGCGTTGAAACTAATGATTATCAATACCTGTATGAGGATGGCGATTATTTAGTAGTAATGGATAACATCAGTTACGAGCAGTTTAATGTGCCTAAAACGTTATTTGGTCCATCTATTAAGTTTTTAAAAGAAGGAATGAGTATTTTGGTAGCTATGGAGAGCGAAGAACCTATCCAAGCAAGTATTCCTAATTTTGTAGAAATGGAAGTCGTTTATTCTGAACCAGCAGTTAAGGGTGATACTTCTACGAATGCATTGAAAGCCGCAACGGTTGAAAACGATGTTGAAATTAAAGTTCCAATGTTTGTTAACCAAGGTGATAGAGTTAAGATTGATACACGTACCGGTGAGTATGTGGAAAGAGTGAAGTAAGCCTTTGTTAAGGAAGGGTTTAAAATAGAAACGTATATTTAAACCCTTCACTGGGCTTCTACATGACGATTCGTTTTAGGGATGACGAAAAATCAAATAAGAAAACAAGCTTTACGGCGCCGCAACGGCTTAACCGAGGCAGAATGCGCCAGGTTGAGCGAAAAGTTGTTGCAGGGGTTTAAAACGCTTGATTTTTCGACAATAAAAAGCATCCATCTATTCCTCCCAATAGTTGCTAAGAAAGAACCAGATACATTTTTAATGATCGACTGGTTGCAGGAAAATTATCCTGAAATAGAAATTATTGTCCCAAAGGCAGATTTTGAAACCAGCGTAATGAACCATTATACTTACGCCGGAAAGACAGATCTAGCCAACAATCATTATCATATTCCCGAGCCTCAAAACGCTAAATTAACCTCTACCAAACCGGATATGGTCTTGGTACCACTTTTGGCCTTTGATCAACAAGGATTTAGAGTAGGTTATGGAAAGGGTTTTTATGACCGATTTTTGCAAGGCCTATCAACGTTAAAGATAGGTCTATCATTTTTTGATGCAGATGAGGATATCGACGATGTGCATGCCTATGACATACAGCTTGATCAATGCATTACTCCAAATAAAATTGTTACCTTTAACAAAGGTTAGCAGGCTATATTTCAATCCTTAAGCCTCAATCTAGCTAAACACTCAACTTGCTACTAAAATGGAAAAAGAATTCAAGATTACTTCTGCACAGCATTACGAAGATACCATGATTACTATTTTCGAGCTGCAAGAACAAGAAGACCCATTAACAGCCGCTCAAATCGCTGATATTGAAATTATGCTTCAGGCTGCTGCGAAATATGAGGAAGAAGAGCTTTAATAAAATCATTTACTAAAATCGCAATGGTTTTGGCCGTGGTTAAGTCTTGCCTCTCATCAACTAATTGTGTAGCCCCCTCGCAAATATGTAAATAACTGAACTTTTTATCATTCGATAAAAATATTCGGCGAATATCATTTAAGGTAAAACCTGAAGGACTAATTGCGCTCGATAAGACGTTTGCAATGCTATCTAAATCTAGCTCAAGGCCGCAAGGCTCGGCTAGGTCTTTGACGAATATTTGCCAATTTTGAAGAAAGGACCTGTCACTTTTCAAAAGCTCTTCATAATAAAAAGCCCTAATATTGGTGTTGTTATTGATGTATTTAGGTAAGTCGGCATTTACATAATTTTGTTGTAAGCCAAATATTCGGTATTGGTTTAAATATCCATTTTGCAAAGCATAAGTAAATCCATTTCCGCTATGTCGCCCCTCTGCTGCCCTTAAATCGGCATGAGCATCGATGTTTACAACATTCATTTTACCGTTATGAGCTAAGGAAGCACCCCAAATTATGCCAAGCGCATTGTTATGTCCACCCCCAATTATAATGGGAATTTTATTAGCGTTCATTATCCGTTCTATAATTGGATAAAGTAAGTCGTCTATCGCGGCCACCTTGTTTCTTAAGCCTACTAAGCTTTCATCATTAGGTGGCGAGATAGCAAGATGGCCCAATATGAGTAGTTCTTCACCGGTAAAAAAGGGATTGCTTTGCATGTTGAGCAAGGCCTTTACACTGGGCATCCAAGCAGTTTGAGTTCCGCCTATTCCCAAATTCGCACGAACACCAATGTCTTCTGGGATGCCCAACAGCACAAATTTTGCAGTACTTTGTGCTATGTTGTCCAATGAGGAGGCATATTGCACTTTTTCACCAAGTTTAACCTCACCTTCCCGCTCATTAACTAGAGATAAAATGTCACTAGAGGAATATATTTTTAAGCTATCCATTGTACACTTCTCCATTCAAGATAACGGTTTCTATTTGACTTTGACCAAAACTGTAAGGTAAGTAAGCGATAGACGGCATTGTTCTGCTAATAAATAAATTAGCGATTTTTCCAATGGCAATACTTCCCATGTCCCCACTTATTTGCATTGCTGCTGCACCATTTAACGTAGCGGCATTAATGGCTTCTTCAGGCATCATCTTGAGTTTGATACAAGCTAGGGAAACAACGAAATTCATATTCCCAGAAGGGGTAGAGCCTGGATTGTAATCGGTAGCTAAAGCAACAGCCGCATGATGACGCATTAGACCGCGGGCATTAGCAAAGGGGATGTTGAGGTAAAAGGAACAAGAAGGTAATAACGTAGCTATTGTAGCACTATTAGCTAAACTATTCAGTACCTCATCATCGGTTTCTTCAAGATGATCAACAGAAATCGCTCCATGTTTAACGCCAATTTGCACCCCTCCAGAAATAGATAGTTGATTGGCATGTATCTTTGGTTTTAGGCCGAATCTGTTTGCTGCTGATAGAATTTGATCAGTTTCTTCAACAGAAAAAAAGCCTCGCTCACAGAATACATCGATATAGTCGGCTAATTTTTCTTCGGCCACCGCGGGTAGCATTTCATTTATAATTAAATCAATATAGCCCTGATGATTATTTTTATATGCCTGAGGATAGGTGTGGGCAGCTAACAATGTTGCTTTGATTGGGATAGGAAACTTGTTTTTTAGTCGCTTGATTACCCGAAGCATTTTGAGCTCACTTTCGAAAGTTAATCCATAGCCGCTTTTTATCTCAATAGCTCCAGTTCCCTGTTTAAGCATGTCGACAACCCTTGTACAGGCGCTTTCAAAAAGCTCATCTTCACTTGCTTTTGCCAGTTTATTGGCAGAGTTTAAAATACCCCCACCTGCAGCTGCGATTTCTTCGTACCCCTTACCCTCAATTTTCATTACAAATTCTTCTTCGCGAGAAGCAGCAAAAACAATGTGCGTATGGCTATCACACCATGATGGAAAAACATATTTTCCTTCGGCGCTTAGTGATTTTTGCTGGTCTTTTTCTACTGAAGATGGACAGGTCGACATTGGTCCAAAATCTTTGATCAGCCCATCTTCCAATAAGAGCCATGCATTTTCTAGTATAGGCAATAGAGCCATTTCACTGCCGTGAAGAACTAAGGTTTCTTTGGGATGGACACCGATAAGGGCTTTGATATGAGTAATGAGCATAACTTAGACTTACTGTTAATCCTCAAATAGACGAATTTAGAAATTAATATCAAAACTGCCTTAGCTATCACTTACGCTATTTCTACGAGTATAGGGCAATGATCAGAATGTAGCGCATCTGGTAGAATACGAACATTTTTTAGACGGTTTTCCATTGGTTTGGATACCAAGTGATAATCAATACGCCAGCCTAAATTTTTCCCCCTCGATCCAGCTCTGTAACTCCACCAGGTATAGTGATG
>DATJDT010000076.1:0-3051 GCA_035497275.1 Pedobacter sp. | reverse complement strand
ATGGCTTAGATTGTGTGATCTCTAATTGCTCAAATAATTATGGCTCACATCATTTTCCCGAAAAACTCATTCCTCTGGCTATTAATAATATCAAGAATAACAAGCCTGTTCCCGTGTATGGAAAGGGAGAAAATGTACGCGACTGGCTTTGGGTAGAAGACCATGCAAGGGCAATTGATATCATTTTTCATGGTGCAAAAAGCGGAGAAACATATAATATTGGCGGACACAATGAATGGAAGAATATAGATCTAATCCACTTGCTATGTGAGGTAATGGATGAAAAGTTAAACCGCGAAAAAGGCGAATCTGCTAAACTAATTAGCTTTGTAACTGATAGGGCCGGACATGATTTGCGTTATGCGATAGATTCTACTAAATTGCAGAAGGAATTAAACTGGGTTCCAAGTCTGCAGTTTGAGGAAGGACTTGCAAAAACAGTTGATTGGTATTTAGCAAATGAAGAATGGCTTAATAATGTTACCTCGGGTAATTATCAATCTTATTATGAAACACAATATCGGGGGAGATAATTTTGTTTGGATTATTTAAAAAGAAGCGAAAGGAGCCTGAAATCGATTTTTCGGTTATTGGTACAGATATGCACTCTCATATTATCCCAGGTATTGATGATGGAGCGCGTACAATTGATGATTCGATTGCCCTGGCGAAAAGATTCAAAGCTTTGGGTTATAAAAAGCTAGTTGCTACGCCACATGTTATGGCCGATTATTTTAGAAATAATCCCGATACTATTCGCCGAGGACTCGACGTATTGCGTGAAGGCTTACTGCAGAATCAAATAGATCTTGAGGTAGATGCAGCGGCCGAATATTATATGGATGAAACTTTCGAGAAAAAAATAAGAGAAAAAACGGTGCTAACCTTCGGTGATAACTATCTTTTATTTGAGCTTTCTTTCATTAATTATCCTGCAAACATTAATGATATGATTAAATTGATGCAAGATAATGGGTATAAACCTGTTCTCGCACATCCAGAAAGATATCCATATTTTCATGGGTCGGTAGATAATTATATTCGCATTAAGGAGCAAAATTGCAATTTGCAAGTCAATGCGATTGCTCTTACAGGGTATTATGGCCCTGGACCAAAGAAGCTCGCTGAAGAAATGGTAGAAAATAACCTAGTTGATTTTGTTGGTAGTGATATGCATCACCTCCGTCATGCTGACGCTTTGAAGGAGAGTCTCTATACACCTGGTTTGCAAAGTTTGCTTAATGGAAAGTTAAAAAATACTCTTTTATAGGCTAATTAGTTATCGTTAGATAACCCTTACTCGTATCTCAAAGCTTCAACAGGATCTAATTTAGAAGCTTTTTTCGCAGGATAATAGCCTGAAAGAATTCCAACACCAACACATAAGGCTAATCCACCCAATATAAACAGCCAAGGAATGATAAATGACCCGCCCATAGAAAGAGATATCAAGTTCCCAATACCAATCCCCAGTAAAATTCCTAGTGCTCCTCCAATTAAGCAAATTACAACTGCCTCGATTAAAAATTGCTTGCGAATAGTAGAGGGGTTGGCGCCAATTGCCTTCCTGATACCAATTTCTCTTGTTCTTTCGGTTACTGATACCAACATGATATTCATTAAACCGATAGACGCCCCAATTAATGTAATTGAACCAATAGCTATACCGCCAATAGCAACCCAAGCAAGGTTTTCAAATAAGGTTTGTGCTACAGCGTCACTTTTAGTAATCTCAAAGTTATTAGGCTCTTTTATTTTAATCTTTCTGATATTTCTCATTTCAGAAGTAGCTTCTCCAATAATATTATCCATCAAGTCATTATTGGGAACCATTACCGTAATGGTATAAGATGGATTATTGTTTGAATTAATCAGTTTTGCTTTAAGTAAAGGAATATATACCGCCCTATCTGTATTTGCCCCCATACTGGCGCCTTTGGCAGCTAAGACTCCAATTACTTTTAATCGGTTATTCCCGGCAGTTATAATTTTGTCCAGGGGTGATTCATTTTTAAATATCGTTTTAGCAATTTCAGCTCCAATAATACAAACGTTATTGCCATTTTCAGCTTCTAGCGGACTAAAATTCCTTCCCATTGCTAGCTCTAGGCCCTGAGAAGCTAAGCCATTTTCATCGAAACCTTGGATATTAATATTCGGGTTTGTTTTTTCTGTGCCGTATTTTACCGTTGAGCCTCCACTCGCGAATACACTCACGGCTACCGTAGCGGGCGTATTTAAGCGTTTTTTAAAGGCAATTGCATCTTCGTATCTAATAGATTTAAATGGTTTTGGCCTTCTACCGCTTCCCCCAATTCTAATTCCAGTTCCACGGTTGCGAATATTAAATGAGTTTGCACCCATGCTTGAAAATGCATCTGTCATACTTTTTTTAACTGCATCAAGTGTTGTTAAAATACCAACTAATGCTGATAAACCAATCGCAATGATGAGTGCGGTAAGTAAAGTACGTAATCGGTTACTTTTGATAGATTGCAGTGCAATTCTTACATTTTCGGTATAGGTCATTTGATAAAGATATATTCTTTAGGGCATAAAAATAAAAAGTCCCGTTGTTAAGACAACGAGACCTTGTAAAATGTTACAAAATATTTATGCGTTAAACAGAGAAACTGGTGCCACATCCGCACGAGCTCGCTGCATTTGGGTTACTAAAAGTAAAACCTCTAGAATTTAGTCCATCTTGCCAATCTACTTGCATGCCTAATAAATACATCTGATGTGCTTTATGCATGAAAACTTTAATCCCATCGATGATAAACTCCTGATCTCCTTCTTTTTTTTGGTCAAATCCCAATACGTAACTCATTCCAGAACAGCCACCACCTTCTACGCCTACACGCAAGCCAAAATCTTCGGAAATCTCTTGCTGATCTTTTAATTTAAAAAGTTCTTTAACAGCACCTTCGGTAAAAGATACAGGTGCAAAAGCAGTTTCTACAGCGTTACTCATGTTATTTAAATTTTATCTGTTACAAATATAAATAATAATGCACATTTTTGCCTTTAATACCTTGTTAATATTACCGT
>DATJDT010000075.1:0-11717 GCA_035497275.1 Pedobacter sp. | reverse complement strand
AAATGGAGTACGGCATTTGTTGAGCCGCCTAAAACCATAATTGTTACAATTGCATTTTCGAAAGCCTTACGCGTCATGATGTCGCTCGGCTTAATATCTTTTTCTAATAAAACTTTAATGGCTTTTCCGGCAGCAATACATTCTGCTCTTTTTTCATCGCTTAAAGCGGGATTTGAAGAAGAAAAAGGTAAACTCATCCCCAAGGCTTCTATTGCAGCGGCCATGGTGTTTGCTGTATAAATTCCTCCGCAGGCACCTGCACCCGGACAAGCATGTTTAATGATTTCTTTAAAGTCGATTTCATCCATTTGACCGGCAATTTTTTTACCTAAGGCTTCAAATGCCGATACAATATTTAAATCTTCACCTTTATAATGACCCGGTTTAATCGTACCCCCATATACCATAATAGAAGGGCGATTTAAGCGCCCCATTGCCATTACTGAGCCAGGCATATTTTTATCACAACCAGGGATGGTGATTAAGCCATCATAATATTGTCCGCCACATACCGCTTCAATAGAATCGGCGATAATATCGCGACTCACGAGTGAATAGCGCATGCCGGCTGTACCATTACTCATTCCATCACTCACGCCTATGGTATTGAAAACTAAACCAACTAAGTCATTTTCCCATACACCTTTTTTAACCACTGCAGCTAAGTCGTTTAAATGCATGTTGCAGGTATTTCCATCATAGCCCATGCTGGCGATGCCAACTTGTGCTTTTTCCATATCAGCATCGGTTAAACCAATTCCATAAAGCATTGCTTGAGCTGCAGGTTGGGTAGGATCTTGTGTAAATGTTTTACTGTATTTGTTAAGTTCGTTCATTTCTTGGGATAATCGGTTAATTGTTTTAATCGGTTAATTGCTTTAGCAGTTAACCTATATAATCACTTCGTAGTTAACTTTCTCTAACACTAAATTTTTATAAGCTCTTTGGATAGTAGCGCCAATACTGTCACTCCATCTTTGTTTAAAAACGGTATCGTCTAAGGTATGTATGCCAATTATCTCGGCTGCGGTACCACAGAAGAATGCACTATCGGCACTTTTTAATTCATCAACGCTGATTGTTTTTTCTATTACTTCAATATCTAATACCTTGCAAAGCTCTATTACCGTTGCCCGTGTAATACCTGCTAATATATTGCCTAAGGCTGGGGTGTATAATTTTCCATCTTTTTCTAAGAATATATTAGCGCCAGATCCTTCTGCTACATTTTCGTGCATATCGAGCAACAATGCTTCATCATAGCCTTTACTTTTCGCGTCTGTAGTTGCTAAAATAGAGTTTACGTAATGGCCGCTTATTTTTGCTTCAACAAAGGTTGATTTTGGATTAGGGCGTTGAAAAGGAGATATGCAAACTTTTAATTGTTTGTCGCCCAAGTAGGCGCCCCATTCCCAAGCACAGATCATAATCGATACTTCTTGTGGAGCAATTAAAGTCATGTTGGGTTCGCTATAAACAATTGGACGGATATAGGCGTCTTTTAAGTTGTTTAGTTTCAAAAGGCGATAAGTTTGTTTAATCAACTCATTGTTATCCCATGGATAGGGCATGTTAACGAGTTCACAAGAACGCTTTAGTCTTTCAAAATGCTCTTTTATTTTAAAAACTCGAGTATCATTGTGCGTTTTATAGGCCCTAATACCTTCAAATGCAGCCAAACCATAATGCAATGATTGTCCGTATAAATCGGTCTTAGCATCTTGTGCTTTAACAAAACGACCGTTTAAGTAAATTACTGTGTTTGAGTTGTAGTATTGCATCTTATTTTATTTAAAAAAAGCGTCCCGAGTAATCGGGACGCTTTAGGTAATTTGAGTATTAAAATTCATTTTATAGCGACCCGTATTGCTTATTTAGCAGTAGAATAATAATCACAAGAATGACATTTAGGGTAGTGATATTGTCTACTCTATTTGTTACACTTAAAATTAGGTTTCTTGGGTTGTTCATTTATCGTTTTTTGTTAAAACCAATTTAGTTTATGCATGTTGAACTATCAATAGCAAATGAAAAATATTTGAAAAAAAATATAATTCTGATTATTATTATTATTTTAGATTTTAATTCTGTTTTATGAGTGTTTTATCTGTTTATTTATGGTGATGCGTAGACTAAATATGATATCGGTATTTGGTATGTTTATTATGCTTGCATTATATTTAGGTCATTTTCGGCGTAAAATTGGAAAATGCTCCAATAAATTTAAAAATTACTGGGGTTAAAGACTTACGAAGTTGGCTTAGGACGATCGCTATAAACTTCGTAAGCCTTAATAAGTTTTAACATAAAAAAAGGCTGATGTTAAAAACACCAGCCTTAATTTTTGTATGTTTTAAATATACCTATGCAAGTACCGCTTCAGCTAAGACAATAATTTTATTATCTAGCACTTCAACAACACCACCTTTAATTGAAAAGGTATTTTCGCCAGCAGTACTTTTAATAATTACAAGACCATCTTCTAAAGTTGATATAATAGGAGCGTGGCCTCTCAAAATTTGAAAAGAACCTAAAGTTCCAGGAACAGTAACTGAAGTTACTTCGCCTTCGAAAACTTTTTTATCTGGTGTTAATATTTCTAAAGTCATTCTTTTAGTAGTTAGTATTTAGTAGTTAGTATTTAGACTAATCAACTAAATAAATTAATGAGATAGTACTTAGGCTAGAGATAGGGATCTATATACTAAGTACTAACTACTAGGTACTAGTTAGATTCTGCTAATAATTTTTTTCCTTTTTCGATAGCTTCTTCGATGCTACCTACTAAGTTAAATGCAGCTTCTGGATATTCATCAACTTCACCGTCCATGATCATGTTAAATCCTTTGATGGTATCTTTAATATCAACCAAAACTCCTTTTAAGCCTGTAAATTGTTCAGCTACGTGGAAAGGTTGAGATAAGAAACGTTGAACACGACGTGCACGAGATACAACTAATTTATCTTCTTCAGATAACTCGTCCATACCTAAAATTGCGATAATATCTTGTAGTTCTTTATAGCGTTGTAATGTTTCTTTCACACGTTGAGCTGTATTATAGTGCTCATCGCCTAAAACCGCTGGAGAAAGGATACGTGAAGTAGAATCTAGTGGATCTACCGCAGGATAAATACCTAGCTCGGCAATTTTACGTGAAAGTACAGTTGTAGCATCTAAGTGGGCAAAAGTTGTAGCCGGTGCAGGGTCAGTTAAATCATCTGCAGGTACGTATACAGCTTGAACAGATGTAATTGAACCACGTTTAGTTGAAGTAATACGCTCTTGCATTAAACCCATCTCTGTTGCCAATGTTGGTTGGTAACCTACAGCTGATGGCATACGACCTAATAGTGCCGATACCTCAGAACCTGCTTGTGTGAAACGGAAGATGTTATCAACGAAGAAAAGGATGTCTTTTCCAGCGCCTTCACCATCACCATCACGGAAATATTCAGCAACTGTTAATCCTGATAATGCTACACGAGCACGTGCACCAGGAGGCTCGTTCATTTGTCCGAATACCAATGTTGCTTTTGATTCTTTTAATTTTTCAGTATCAACTGCTTTCAGATCCCATCCACCTTTTTCCATTGAGTGTAAGAAATCATCACCATAGTTAATTACACCTGATTCGATAAACTCACGAAGTAAATCGTTACCCTCACGAGTACGCTCACCTACACCAGCGAATACTGATAAACCAGCATAAGCTTTAGCGATGTTGTTTACCAATTCCATGATTAATACTGTTTTACCAACACCAGCACCACCGAATAAACCGATTTTACCACCTTTAGCATAAGGCTCTAATAAATCGATTACTTTAATACCTGTAAAAAGTACTTCAGTTTCAGTAGATAAGTCTTCAAATTTAGGAGGTGCATTGTGAATTGGGCGACCACCTGTTTTATCAACAGCAGTAATACCATCAATTGCTTCACCAACTACGTTAAACAAACGACCTTTAATTTGATCTCCAACAGGCATTTTGATTGGCGAACCAGTATCTAATGCTTTCATACCACGTACTAAACCGTCTGTTGAGTCCATCGCAATCGCGCGAACACGGTCTTCACCAAGGTGTTGTTGAACTTCTAGAACAATTGTTTGTCCGTTTTCTTTAGTAATCTCTAATGCAGAGAAAATTTTAGGTAAATGGGCATCGTTAGCAAAACTTACGTCAACTACCGGTCCTATAATCTGGGCTATTTGTCCAATGTTAGGCATATACTGTTTTTGGTAAAATTATAAAAATCAAAATGTTAAAGACGCTTTTACGCGCCCGCAATTCGGTCTGCAAAGTTATGATTTTTCAATGTATATTTTATATATAAATAAAAAATTTTTCAACAACTATAATAATAGGGTTTTTAGCTGCTAAATGGAGTATAAAATGATAGCTTATTTAGCTTAAAAGAATAGCTGATAAGCCCGTTATATTTTCTTAATACCAACAGGAGGAAGTTAAGCCAAGAGCATCGGTTCTTTTTCGGTATTTGGTCGGAGTTCCTTCGGAATAATACCGATACTTCTCCGAAGCTCATCCGAAGCTCCTCCGAAGGAGCTCCGAAGGAAGTGGTAAAAAGTTACCCTTCTGTTATTGCTGTCTTATACTGGCTTATCCTTACAAAAAAACGGATAGATAAACGGTTAAATCCTTACAATTTTAAAAAGATCTACTAGATTATCTTCCATTGAATTTTTTCTTCTTTTCTTTGCTGTTCAAATTATCTCTATTTAATGAAAACCATATTAGTAACAGGAAGTAACGGTCTGTTGGGACAAAAAATAACAGAAAAAGTACTAAAGGAAGGCGGTGTAAACTTAATTGCTACAGCAAAGGGAGAAAACCGTTTCCCGATCAAGGAAGGCTATAGGTATGTAGCGATGGATATTCTTAAGGCAGACGAAGTGAGGGCAGTGGTTTCAAAGTACAAGCCTGATGCAATTATCCATACAGCAGCTATGACGAATGTAGACACCTGTGAAGATCAAAAAGAGTTAGCCTTTGAGCTCAATGTAGCGGCTGTAATTACCTTGGTTGCAGTATGCGAGGAGTTTGATGTTCAGTTAGTTCATTTATCAACCGATTTTATATTTGATGGAGAGGACGGCCCGTATGATGAGGAAGCTGCACCCAATCCGCTAAGTTATTATGGAGAGACTAAGTTATTGGCGGAAGAAGCAGTTAAGCGATCGACGGGCAAATGGGCGATACTCCGCACAATTATCGTATATGGTATAGTAAGCGATATGAGTAGAAGCAATATTGTGCTTTGGGCTAAGGGTGCGTTAGAGAAAGGTAATCCTTTAAACATTGTAAACGATCAATGGCGAATGCCAACTTTGGCTGAAGATTTGGCCGATTGTTGCTTATTGGCTGTTGAGCATCAAGCGCAGGGGGTATACAATGCTTCGGGAAAAGACATGATGAGCATTTCGGAATTGGTGGCAAAAGTGGCCGATTTTTGGGGCTTAGATAAAAGCTTGATCAATGAAATCAGCGCGGCTACTTTAAACCAGACTGCAAAAAGGCCAGCTCGAACTGGTTTTATTTTAGACAAAGCGATGACGGATTTGAAATATCAACCGCATAGCTTTGACGAAGGGCTGGCGATTTTGGATCGACAACTTAATCAACAAGCCAATTAGTAATTAATCAATTAACCAATTTACCCAAAAATATGGCATTACAAGTAGGCGATAAAGCCCCAGATTTTACATTATTCAGTTCAGAATTAAAAGAAGTTTCCTTAAACGACTATAAAGGAGAAAAAGTAGTTGTTCATTTTTTTCCAATGGCATTTACCGGTACCTGTACTACCCAATTATGTACCATGAGAGATAGTTTTGGTTATTATGAGGGAATGAACGCTGCCGTTATTGGTATTTCTGTTGATTCGCCTTTTACTTTAGCTAAATATAAAGAAGACCAATCTTATCAGTTTCCATTATTGTCTGATTTTAATAAAGAAGTTTCGCAAGCTTACGGTGCTTTTTATGAGGAATTTGTACTTAAATTGAAAGGAGTTTCTAAAAGAGCTGCTTTTGTGATTGATGAAAATGGAATAATTACTTATGCAGAGGTTTTAGAGGTTGCAACGGATTTGCCTGATTTTGAAGCAATTCGTAAAGTTGTAAGTGAATAATTAGCCGGGATGTTTTGGTGTTGGAAAAACCGGATATCACAGTGTTATAAAATTATTCTATAAAAAAATTGTTAAATTGAATAACAAGCGTTACTTTTGCAGTCCGTTAACCATACGGAATGTTTGCATTTGTAGCTCAACTGGATAGAGCATCTCACTACGGATGAGAAGGTTTGGGGTTCGAATCCCTACAAGTGCACAGAGAAAAGCCTTAGAGAAATCTAAGGCTTTTTGCGTTTATTGCTAAATGGGCTCCTTCGTTATAAAAGATTTGTTTAAATAGGAGGTTAAAAGTGCTAATATTTTCTTATTTACCCTAAATATTGATCAATAGATAGTTTGTAATCTTCTTATTTATGTTTTTTTTGAGGAACAGGGTATTTAAAAGATCGGAAAACGCATTTAAATTGCGGCAAGAATCTATAAAATAGCATCATTTTTAGAAAAATTAGCCCAATAAGCTAATTAAATTATATATTTGCAACTTTTAAAGGGCTAGTCTGTTTACACGATAAATTGCTGCTTTTATTATCAATTAAATGTTTTCAATAAAATTGAAGACGATTAACCATAAAGAAAGACAAATGCTGAATTTAGTTCTCTTTGGCCCTCCAGGTGCAGGTAAAGGCACCCAATCTGAAAAACTGATTAGTAAATACCAGTTAGTACATATTTCTACTGGAGATCTTTTCAGAGCACACATTAAAGACCAAACTGCTTTAGGTAAAAAAGTTAGCAAATTAATTGCTAATGGAGAATTGGTTCCCGACAAGATTACCATTGATATGTTGGAAGAAGAAATCGATAAAAATCCGGATGCAAAAGGATTTGTATTTGATGGCTTTCCAAGAACCATTCCGCAAGCTGCAGAACTTGATCATTTTCTAGAAGGAAAAGGTAGTAAAATTACTGGTGTAATTGCGTTAGATGTTGATAAGGAGGAGTTGGTTAAACGTGTTGCATTACGTCAGAAAGAAACTGGTAGATTAGATGATCAGGCAGAAAAATCTCAGAAACGTATTGACGAGTATTTTAACAAGATTATTTTGGTATTACCATACTATGAGGCTCAAAACAAGCTTACAAAAATTAACGGTATCGGAGAAATTGACGGTATCTTTAATGAATTGTGTGCTGTTATTGATCAATATTAATTCGCTTTCAGTTAACGGTTAAACAATTAACCCACAGAGATGTCACAAGGATCAAATTTTGTAGATTACGTAAAAATATGCTGCCGTTCTGGTAAGGGCGGAGCTGGATCTGCGCATTTGCATCGTGACAAATTAACTTCAACTGGTGGACCAGATGGTGGTGATGGAGGTAGAGGTGGACATATCATCTTAAGAGGAAATGCACAATTCTGGACTTTACTCCATTTAAAATACCGCAAGCATATTATTGCTGAGGATGGCATGAGTGGTGGCAGCAGTCAGAAAACTGGTAAAACGGGTGCTGATGAAATTTTGGAAGTTCCATTGGGTACCATTGCCAGAGATGCCGAAACAGGAGAAGTGCTATTTGAAATAACGGAAGATGGAGAAACCAAAATCTTAACAGCCGGCGGTCGCGGCGGCTTAGGAAATTGGCATTTTAAAACTCCTACTTTACAAACTCCTCGTTTTGCCCAGCCAGGCGAAGCTGGAAAAGAGGAGTGGATGGTTTTGGAATTAAAGGTATTAGCTGATGTAGGTTTGGTTGGGTTTCCCAACGCTGGGAAATCGACGTTGTTATCGGTTTTATCGGCTGCTAAACCAGAGATTGCCGATTATCCTTTTACTACTTTGGTGCCTAACTTAGGGATTGTATCTTATAGAGGTGGGAAATCTTTCGTAATGGCAGATATTCCGGGAATCATTGAAGGAGCGTCAAAAGGAAAAGGATTAGGATTTAGATTTTTACGTCATATTGAGCGCAACTCGGTTTTGCTTTTTATGGTACCTGCCGATACAAGTAGAAGTATCAAAGAAGAATACGAGATCTTGAAAAACGAACTCCAGCAATATAATTCAGAATTAATGCAGAAGCCCCATCTTTTGGCTATCACCAAAGCAGATATGCTAGATGATGAGCTGAAAGAGGAAATGAGAAAGGAACTTCCCAATGTTCCTGCGCTATTTATCTCATCTGTTGCTCAACAAGGTATAGCCGAATTAAAGGATATGCTTTGGAAAGCGATAAACGAGGAAGCTTAAAAGACCTTCTTATAAAATTCATCTTTTCTTCATTTTTGTTAGGTTATTTCGCCCCATCGAAATAATCAATTAAGTAAATCACTTTTATCATCATGAAGAAATCTTTAATGCTCTTGAGCTTATGTGCCGTATTATGCCATACCAGTTGCACTCCAAAAAGACAAGAAAAAGAAGAAGAGACCAATTACACGGTAACTACCCCTTTAAAAATTGATACATCTTTTGTAAAAGAGTATGTTTCTCAAATTAAATCAATTCGTAATATCGAATTACGCGCCCAAGAAAAGGGCTATTTGCAAAATATTTATGTGGATGAAGGGCAGGCTGTATCGGCCGGACAATTGTTGTTTAGGATTACGCCTAAATTGTACCAAGTCGAACTATTAAAGGCACAAGCAGAGGCAAAATCGGCAGAAATTGAATTACAGAATACAAAGTTGTTAGCTGATAAAAATGTGGTTTCCAAGAATGAATTGGCTATGGCCAAAACAAAGTTGGAAGCTGCAAATGCAGAAATTGCTTTGGCAAAACTTCATTTGTCCTACACCGAAATCCGTGCCCCTTTTAGTGGAACTATAGACAGAATTCCACTTAAACTTGGAAGTTTAGTAAATGAGGATGATTTGTTAACCAGTTTATCAGACAATAGTCAGGTGTTTGCTTATTTCAATGTTTCGGAACCTGAATATTTAAATTACGCAAGTACAGCTAAAGAAAAAGGGAAGCAACAAGTGAACTTGTTAATGGCTAATAATGAGCAATTAAAAACTAAGGGCACGGTCGAAACCATTGAAAGCGAATTTAATAATGAAACTGGGAATATTGCCTTTAGAGCACGCTTTAATAATCCTGATAAATTATTGAAGAATGGAGAAACCGGCAAAATACAAATGGTAGTTCCGCTTAGCAATGTATTAGTTATTCCACAGAAGGCCACTTACGAGATACAAGACAAAACATATGTGTTTGTCATTAATAAAAAGGGCAGGGTTGAATCTAGAAATATTACGATAGCCAGTGAGCTTCCAGACTTATATGTAATTGGTGATGGAATAAAAGAGAGCGATAAGATTATGTTGGAGGGGGTACAAAAGGTGAAGGATAACGATCAAATCAAATTCAAATATCAAGATCCAAAAACCATCATTAACCAGTTGAGACTAGCAGCAGAATAATTATTCTTTTAAATAAACCTTATGTTCGGTAAATTCATACAAAGGCCTGTCCTTTCTATTGTAATATCACTTATAATTGTCTTTTTAGGGGTGTTAGCCATTACAGGCTTGCCCGTAACCCAGTTCCCTTCTATTTCGCCTCCTAAAGTTAACATTACGGCAGAATATCCTGGTGCTAATAACGAATTGTTGATCAAGTCTGTAGTTATACCCTTGGAGCGTGCATTAAATGGCGTGCCGGGGATGAAATACATTACTTCTGATGCTGGTAATGATGGAGAAGCAAGTATTCAGGTCATATTTAACCTAGGTACAGATCCTAATCAGGCTTCGCTTAATGTACAAAATAGAGTAGCGGCAGTAACTAATAAATTGCCCCCACTAGTGGTAAGAGAGGGGGTAAAAATTACCAGAGAAGAATCTAATATGTTAATGTACATTAACTTGTACAGTAAAGACCCAAAGCTTAATCAAAGTTTCTTGTACAATTATGCCGACATCAACATCTTAGCAGAACTTAAGCGTGTTGATGGCGTGGGTGTTGCTGATATTTTGGGTGATCGGGATTATGCAATGCGCATTTGGTTAAAACCAGATCGGATGCAGGCTTATAAAATTGGTGCAGATGAAGTAATGAAGGCACTTGATGAGCAAAGTTTGGAAGCTTCTCCTGGTAAAACCGGAGAAAGTTCAGGGAAACGGTCTCAAGCATTCGAGTACGTTTTAAAATACAGTGGTCGATTTACTACAGAAGAACAGTATGGAAATATTGTGCTACGAGCCAACGCCGACGGAGAGTTATTGCGTTTAAAGGATGTGGCTGACATAGATTTTAGCGCTTCAGCTTACAATCTTTATTCCAATTTAAATGGCAAATCGTCTGCAGCGATTGTACTTAAACAATCTTATGGCAGCAACGCAAGTCAGGTTATTAAAGATGTAAAGGCTAAGATGGCAGAAATTAAAGCAACTTCTTTTCCGAAAGGCTTAGATTATGAAGTTAGTTATGATGTTTCTAAATTCCTGGATGCTTCTATAGAAAAGGTAATCCATACCTTAATAGAAGCCTTTATTTTGGTTGGTATAGTTGTATTTATTTTCTTGGGCGATTGGCGTTCAACCTTAATCCCTATTATTGCTGTTCCGGTATCGTTAATTGGAACTTTCGTGTTCATGCAATTTTTTGGCATTACCCTTAACTTGATTACGTTATTTGCCTTGGTATTGGCTATCGGAGTGGTAGTAGATAATGCCATTGTGGTTATTGAAGCGGTTCACGCTAAGATGGAACAAAGTAAGATTTCTCCTTTAAAGGCTACCCAGCAAGCCTTGAGGGAAATTAGTGGGGCTATTATTGCGATTACTTTTGTAATGGCATCGGTATTTATTCCAGTAGCTTTTATGTCGGGACCAGTCGGAATTTTTTATCGTCAGTTCTCTATTACGATGGCTACGGCAATTATTCTTTCTGGCGTAGTTGCATTAACATTAACACCTGCACTTTGTGCTATCATGCTGAAAAATACACATGGTAAAGCCAAAAAGAAATCGCTCATAGACCGAGCTTTAGCTAGCTTTAATAATTGGTTTCATCGCTTAACTGGACGCTATCAAAACATACTTAATAAAGTTGTGACGCGACGGTTGTTTACTTTTGGCGTATTGTTTGCGTTTTGCGCAGGGGTTTGGTTGATCAATCGTACCTTGCCGTCGGGATTTATTCCAAATGAAGACCAGGGAATGGTTTATGCCGTGATACAAACTCCGGCTGGATCTACTTTAGAAAGAACAAATGAAATTGCCCAAAAGCTTCAGAAAATTGCTGAAGGCATTGAAGGGATAAAATCTGTTTCTTCACTAGCAGGTTATGAGATATTAACAGAGGGAACAGGTTCAAATTCTGGTACATGTTTAATTAATTTAAAGGATTGGAGTGAGCGTAAAAATTCATCTCTCGACGTAATTGAAGAATTAGAAGCAAAGGCCAAAGATCTTCCTGGGGCAACGATAGAATTTTTTCAACCCCCAGCTGTACCTGGTTATGGCGCTGCAGGAGGCTTTGAGTTACGCTTATTAGATAAAAGCGGTAGTGGAGACTACAAAAAAATGGAAAGTGTGAGTAATGATTTTGTAAAGGAATTAAACAAACGCCCAGAACTTTCCTCAGTTTTTAGCTTTTATAGTGCTAGTTTTCCGC
>DATJDT010000074.1:0-1993 GCA_035497275.1 Pedobacter sp. | reverse complement strand
ATTTTTTTGCAGCTGTGCAACATACTGCCATTGCTCAGGCAGATGGAGGTAAAATCTTAAGAGCTGAAATAAATGGAGCGAATATCGGAACAACTTTTTCTTGTGCCGAAATTGTTCCATATACCGAAAGTCAAGCGGATAACTTAGTTGCAAAGCGGATAGATTGTTTAATGAATAGGTTATTTGTAGAACCTGCCCTGGGCTTAGGTTTTCCAGACGCAGGTTGGGATGTACTCGAAAAGTTTAAAATTAGCCATTCTACCTGGCGTCACCAAGAACGAATGAGGTTTGATTTTGATTTTATCGGGCTTCAAAACTACTTTCCTTTAGTGGTGAAATTTAATGCATTTGTTCCAGTTATTCAGGCTTGGGAGGTGAAGGCAAAAAAAAGAAATAAACCACATACTGCTATGGGTTGGGAAATTAATCCCGAAAGCTTTTACCGTATTATTAAACAATTTGCATCGTATCCGAACGTGAATAAGATAATGATTACAGAAAATGGTGCTGCATTTCATGATCAATTGCACAATGGTAAAATAGATGACAAGGAGCGTATAGCCTATTTTAAAGCTTATTTGGAGGCTTTGCTTAAAGCTAAAAATGAAGGTATTAATCTTATCGGATATCTAGCTTGGACTTTAATGGATAATTTTGAATGGGCCGAGGGCTATCATGCCAGATTCGGCTTGATTTACAATGATTTTAAAACGCAGGAACGCACTATTAAGCATTCGGGATATTGGTGGAAGGATTTCTTGAGCTAAACCATTACGATCTGTTTTTAACTACTGCATATTCGTATCATACAATAATCCATTATAAACATAGTTTTACACATTATTTTTCGTGTAAATTAAAGGAAATTTATCTTAGATTTATTTTTAATACGCCACCGCATGTTGGCAATAATTAACCAAATATTTACCTGATATGTTATCAATGAGGAAAAAATTGCTGATTTCAGTTTTTGTTGTTATTGCAGGCTTCATCTGTTTTTCTTTATTTTCTTCTGAAAAGCCAATAGATTTTAATACACAGGTTAAGCCTATTCTTAACAAAAAATGCATCACCTGCCATGGAGGTGTAAAACAGCAAGGAGGCTTTAGCGTGTTATTTAGAGAAGAAGCTATGGCTGCAACTAAAAGCGGTAAGCCAGCAATTATACCAGGTAATCCTGAGGATAGCGAATTTATTAAACGACTTAATTCTGATGACCCCGAAGTTAGGATGCCTTACAAACATGAAAAACTCGATAATCACGAAATTGATATTTTAACTAAATGGGTTGAACAGGGTGCGAAGTGGGGTAATCATTGGGCTTATTTGCCAGTTAAGCCTGTTGAAGTTCCAGCAATAGGTAATGAGTGGGCGCGTAATGATCTTGATAAATTCATTTTCGCAAAGCTGGAAGAAAAAAATCTTAAGCCAACGAAACAGGCAGATAGGGCAACTTTATTAAGAAGAGTAAGCTTGGATTTAATAGGTACTTATCCTTCAGCGAAAGTGGCAAATTCTTACTTAACTACCAAGGATGAAAAAAAGGCATACGAAATTTTAGTTGATAGCTTATTATCATCTCCTCGTTTCGGAGAAAAATGGGCTTCTATGTGGCTTGATATTGCCAGATATGCAGATACCAAAGGGTATGAAAGTGACCCAAATAGAAATATTTGGCAATACCGAGATTGGGTAATCCGGGCATTTAATAAAGACATGCCTTACAACCAGTTCATTACCGATCAAATTGCTGGCGATCTATTTCCAAATCCATCTGATGCTCAATATATCGCAACTGCATTTAGCCGTAATACGCCATCAAATGATGAGGGTGGAACAAGTAACGAAGAATTTAGAGTTTCGGCGGTAATTGATAGGGTAAATGCCACTTGGGAAGGACTAATGAGTACTACATTCGCTTGCGTTCAATGTCACGCACATCCCTATGATCCCATTAAACATGATGAATATTATAAATTCATGTCTTATTTTA
>DATJDT010000073.1:0-3062 GCA_035497275.1 Pedobacter sp. | reverse complement strand
TTCTTATTTCAATACCACAAACCCAACAGCATTTGCGATGCAAGACAACGATTCTAGATCGTTGGATAAAGGACATAATGTGAAAGCTGGGATTGATTATTACGTAGCACAGAAAAGCGTATTAAGTTTTTCTGGGGGTTTTAATATCCGTGAAAACAATCGTAGTGAAGATTTAGCAATAAACCAATTCGATTTAAGCTTGAAACCATTACAACTTAGCAATCGCACAAATATTAACAATGGCAGCGGTAATAGCTATGATTTAAACCTCGATTTTTCTCAAAAATTTGCTAACCCAAAGGAGGAATTAACCGTAAACCTTGGACTTTCTGAGGGGCAAAATGATAACATCCAAAGTTATGGCACCAATGTATTTAATATCAATGGCAACCCTGTTAGTTCGTTACCTGCCATACAGCGCACCAACGGCACTGGTTCAAATAAAAACTATAATTTTCAAGTAGATTATGCTGTACCGTTTGGAAAAACTGGTAAAATTGAAGCTGGATTGCGTAGCCAAAATCGTATTTCTGATAACAATACCTATGCTGACCAGTTTAATCAAACCTCTTCGCAATTCGATTTTAATTACTTACTAAGCAATGATTTTAATAGTACCGATAGAGTTCATGCTGCATATTTCAATTTTCAAAACCAAATTAAGAACTTTGGTTACCAATTTGGACTAAGAGCTGAAGATGCATCTTTAACTACCAACTTAGGAACTTATAATGTTAATAGCAATTTAAGTTATACTCCTGGAAAAGTTGCATATAGACGTATTTATCCAAGTGTTTTCTTAACCCAAAAATTAAATGGCAATCAGCAATTACAGCTAAGTTATAGCCGTAGGGTAAACAGACCTAGGGGATGGGATACTAATCCTTTTTTAGATGTATCTGACCCTTTGAATTATCGCCAAGGTAATGCTAACTTGAAAGCAGAGGATGTGCATGCATTTGAATTGGGTTACAGTAAATATTGGAAGAAATTCTCACTGATTTCTTCACTTTATCTACGCCAAACAAATGACGTAATCCAACGCATACGTACTGAGCCTGATGCCAATGGAATTACCATCAGCACTCCTCAAAACTTAACGAGAAATACAGCAAGTGGCGTTGAATTAATTGGAAAATATGATGTGGTTAAGGCTTGGAATTTCACAGCTAATGTAAACCTATATCAGAGCAAAATACAGGGCGTACCTGCTTTTGGCATTGTAGACAATTCAGGTTTTAGTTGGAATGCCAATTTAACCAATAACTTTGTGCTTCCATTGGGCATCACTTTACAAGTTAAGGGAGAATACCGCGCCGCAGAAGTAATGGCACAGGGAAAAAGAAATGCAATGTATGGAATGGATGCAGGCGCTAAGTATGATCTTCCAAATAAGAAATCAAGCTTAAGCTTAAATATAAGAGATGTTTTTGCAACTAGAAGGTGGAAGATGACCACAACAGGTAATACCTCTACAGTAGATTTTAGTCGCCAAATGCAAGGTACTATGGCTAATTTAACCTATTCTTATCGCTTTGGAAAAACTGCATTTGGATTTAAGAAAACAAAAAAACAAGACGATCAAGGTGGCCGTCCAGATGAAGAATCATTTTAATAATTTAATACCTTAGCTGAACCTTGAGAAGACTGATCCGATTTTTTTTAGCCTTTACCCTCTTAAGTTTAATTACCTTCAATATTACTGCATCTGCCTATAAACCATTTGCTGAAAAGGGACTTATTCAAGGTAAAGTAGTTGAAGAAGTTGGGGGTTTAGTTGTTCCTTTTGCGGGGGTGGCACTTTATAGTTCAAATGTTGAGCAAGCTTTATATACAACGCAAACCGATGAGAATGGCGATTTTAAGTTTATCAACTTAAAGCCAGGATCCTATAAAATAAAGGTAAGTTCTGTAGGTTTTGCTATTCTTTTTGTGAACGACATCCTCATAACTGAAAAGGATTTCGACAAAAACCTAGGCAACATCAAGCTTAGTAGCGAGCTAAGTAACCTTTCTGAAATCGTAATCACTGCTCCAAAACCAGTAGTAGAGTTTGGAGCAGATGTAATTACCTATAATGTAGGCTCATCTATATTGGCCGAAGGGAGTACGGCAACAGATGTATTAAAGAATGTACCAATGGTGCAAGTCGACATTGATGGTAATGCCTCCATTTCGGGTAAGAGAAGTACACGTGTTTTTATTGATGGCAGGCCATCTGAATATATGACTTCAAATATTGCCGATTTATTAAATGTACTACCTTCTGACGCCATTGAGAAAATTGAAGTGATGACCAATCCGCCTTCAAAATATTCAGGTGATGGTGAAGGAATCCTTAATATTGTACTGAAAAAAGGTTTTAAAGTTGGGTTCAATGGCAACGTGGGGGTAACGGCGGGCTTGCAAGGCAATACAAACACCAACGCTAACGCCTCCTATAAAGGCAAAAATTACAGCTTCAATGGGGGCGGTGCATTTGGGAAAAGCATTGGAAAAAGTAATAGTGAAGTGTATCGGAAAAACTTTTTTGCTGATACTACATTTTACAACAACCAGTTCAATAATAACCGAAGCAATGGGGAACGGAGCTTTGCCAGATTAGGTTTAGATTGGGATATTACTCCAAAACAGAACTTCCGCCTCTCAACGAACTATAACATAAGCGACAACGAAAACCGATCGAGAAACGACTTCTATTATATTAACGAAGAATTGCAAGAAGTACGTTTGCGTAACCAGCAAAATTTAGGAGATGGAAACAGCAATAACTTTGTTATTAACGCCGATTACAATTTGCAAACCGACACTATGGGTGGAAAATTAAGCATGGGCTTAACGTTCAATGCCAATTCCAATAACAGTTATAGAACCTACAATCGTAGTTACGCATTCCCTGCTAACTTAAACCCAACTTTACAACAGAATAGCAATGAGACTGGAAACAATGGTTTAACATTTAACCTTGATTACGACAAACCAGTATTTAAAAAACGTGATCGATTTGAGTTTGGCTTGGCTTATAATCATCGCAAAAATGACAATGATCTATTGGTTGAGAA
>DATJDT010000072.1:0-2474 GCA_035497275.1 Pedobacter sp. | reverse complement strand
TTTCTTCTTCCGACTCTTTAATTTTGAGTTCCTGAATTTTCAGACTTGCCTTTAAAACTGTTACTCGATCCTTTAAAACATTTAAAGAGTCTTTTGACACATTTGGCATATAACTTTGTGCTCTTACCGTTGTAGCAAACAAAAGTGCAAAGCCTCCTATTAAAAAAGTAAATTTAGTGCTCATAAAAATAGATTTAATTAAAAAAATAAATAAGAAGATGAAAATTATTGCTTCATTTCATTCTGAATAACCAAATACATTTCATTCGGCCGTTGGGTTCCGATAAAATATTCTAATCCATCACGATCTGTTAGCACAATTGCATCTTTACCTGAAGAATAAAAACGTATACTTCCCTTTTTATGTAGATTATATACTGGATTATTAAATAAATAACTACTATATGTGTCTTTTCGAACTTTAACAATACTATTTAAATCAATCTTAACTTTTTTTGCTGTCCACAAGCCATCTATGACTACACTTTTATTTTCAATACGAATTTTATACTGAATAAGAAATAAAAGGATGATAGATACGCCAATAATGCCGAACCCAACTACCAAAAAAAGATCAACAGTATTGTCACGGTCACGCTCATACACATAAGCTCCAAAGCAAAAAGCAGCCATAATTAACCGGATGCAAATACGGATGTAATCGCGGCCGATGTATTGTTTTTCGATATAAACGTGTTTCTGATCCATTATTGATTTAATAGTTCGAATATAACAACTTTTTTTGTTGTTGTATTTACTTTATATCTATTATCCTGTCTTAATCCGGCTACCCACACTATTTCACCATTGCCATTAACAAGCAAGGGAATTTTGGACTTTCTGGGGATTGGTACTTTTTGATCAATTAAAAAATCACTTATTTTTTTGTGATGTCTCATCCCTAATGGCATAAACTTATCACCATCTTGCCAAAAGCGTATAATTAATGGAAAAATCAACTTGTCAGCATCCACAAAGGCTTTATCTAAAGCAGATTCAAAGTACGGTGAGGTAGCATAAGAAATTGTAATTTTCTGTTGTCCTATTAAAACTTCACTATCAGCTGGATGAATAAAAAGATGACTTTCATTTTGCCTTAATTCCGACAATGGTGAGATGATAATTTCTTTTCTATTAATAGTGATGCAATGACTAGGGCTGTAAAACAGGGTACCACTTTGTTTTGTTAGCGACTCTAAAACCTCTTGCACAACTGTAGGCGAAAAATGATAAGGCTTAAGTAATTCAAAAAACAACAGATACTGCGGTTTTAACAACTTAATTTCGTCGATAGCAATATAAATATCTTCATTCCGGTTTTCACATAAGCTTTCCCGCGTTTTGGCAACAACATTTTGCAACACTATTTCAGTTTCGGCAAAACGGATAAAATTTTGCACAAAAGTTTCTTCCAAACTTGGATTTAATTCTTTTAAAACTGGAACTACGTTAAGCCTAATGCTATTACGCGCATAATTGTCACTTTGATTTGAACTATCTTCTACAAAGTCGATATGGTTTTCCTTTATTAAATCATCAATCTGTTCTCTCGACAAAAACAATAAGGGCCTAACTAGGTAGCCCCTTTTGGGTAGGATACCATGCATCCCGCTAATCCCAGTTCCTCTAGTTAAATTGAGCAATAACGTTTCGATAGAATCATTTTGATGATGTGCTATAGCAATATAACTATAATGATTGCGAACCCTTACTTCCTCAAACCAGTTGTATCGCAGCGTTCTAGCCGCCATTTGGGTAGATAAATGATTCAGCTTGGCGAAGTTCTTTGTATCAAAATGGGTAACATAAAACGGTACTTCTAATACAGCTGCCAACAACTTAACAAAGGCTTCATCCCGCTGCGACTCGTCGCCCCTTAAATTAAAATTGCAATGTGCTATACTAAAATTAAAACCTGCGAGTTTAAATAGCTGAGCCATAAGCACCGAATCTTTACCTCCACTTACGGCCAAAAGAATTTTATCCTCCGGGCTAAAAAGGTTGTTTTTTTTGATATAGTCAACGAAGCTGCTTAGTGGTAACATCATCCAAAAATATTTAATTTAAACCAGCAAAGTCTATCTCATTAAAAAAAAATTAAACTTAACTTTGTAAAGTGCAGAAATTACGCTTCTTTTTCTTTTTAATGCTGCTTCCAAGTATCATGTTTGCCCAACAACGAACGAAGGTTAGGCTGATAAAATCAGATGTAGCTGATGTGGACAATAAAACAAATATTACCCACATTAAAAACCCTATTTTCGAACATGATGGAGCTATATTAACCTGTGATAGCGCTCGATTATGGAGTGAACTGAACTATTTTGAAGCATTTGGCAATGTTCATATTAACCAAGACACGATAAACATCTATTCAGATTTACTCAACTACGATGGTAACGCTAAAATGGCACATTTAATGAACAACGTGCGCATGTCTGACCCATCCTCTACCCTTACCACCAATATTTTAG
>DATJDT010000071.1:0-10443 GCA_035497275.1 Pedobacter sp. | reverse complement strand
TCAAATTTGGCAACCACCACAATGAGCGCGAACAACAACAATAAAAACTTATTGTTTATGGGTTACAAATCTGGAAACACAACGCCAATGGGTTATGCTATGTTCCAGGACAAAACCAATACCAGCTTAAAAATATTAGCTCAAATTAATCCAAGTAAAACCGCTTTTAACATTGTAAATGACACCCTTAAAACAAGTGATAAAATTTATAATGGTACTCGTTTTACCTTATTAGATGCAGATGAGAACATGATCTATTTCGTTGCAGGAAATGACGTTTACTCAAGAAATTTAACTAACAAGTTTGAGCAGCTTCAATTTACCGTACCTGCGGGAGAAGAAGTTACTTTTATTCGTCATAGAAAATATACGATTGCGTCGGACCTTCCTTTCAATTATAACTATGTGATGGTAGGTACAAAAGCTGGTGCTAATTATAAAGTGAGAATGTTCACTAAATCGTCAGGCAATTTATCAACATCCCCCGTATTTACCTTAGAAGGGAAAGGAATTGTTAGAGATGTGATGTACATCGCGCCTTCGGTAAGTGAATCATCTTACACGAGTACCTATTAATTAATTTAAAACAATCATGAGATTGTTATGCCCAAACTTTAAATCAACCATTTATTAAAAAATATTATCAAAACTAAAATCACATGATGAACCTTAAAAAAACATTTGCAATTGCCCTGTTATCGCTTGGTGCTTTAGCAGCATCTGCGCAATCGCCAGTTGAAATCACTGGAACACTCATTAAAAAAAGACTTAGCCCTGTAAAACTATTTAAAGTTTTGGAAGGCAAAGCTGTAGAAATCTCCAATACGACCCCAGCCGAAAACGGTAAATTTGGTTTTATATTTTATCCAACCTATGAAGGCCTATATGTATTAGGAACAGGCACAGTAGGAAGCCCAAATGATAACTATAAATTTTACTTTAAAGGTGGCGAAAAATTAGCTGTAAACCTTTTGGATTCAAGCTATGTATTAACAGGAAAGTTAAACTCTAAAGAAAATGTTGTATTAACACAATGGCATGATCTAGTTTTTCCATTGGAGATGAAAGCGGTTAACTTTATGAAAGTACAAAGTACATTTGTGGATTACTTCCCACTACAGGAAGAAATTGTTGCAAAAACTAAGACTTTCCTAAACGGTAAGGCAACTGGGAATGCAAAATTTGATGCCAGCATGAAAAAATATATGGCATGGGATTTAGCGAGCTATGCAACTAACTTCCTCAATACTCCTCGTTCGGCACATCCTGCCGTAGAAGAATATAGTCCATTTTATGCAACATTGAAGGCAGAAGATTTTGCTAAAAACACGACAGATGTTTATGCAAACCCTTGGGGAAACAGAACCTTAAGTGGTTTAATGAGCTTAAACATGAGACAGGGCGGCTTTAAATATTTACCAGGACTTGAAGGGTTAAAAACTAATTTATCATTTATTCCCAATGACACCTTAAAAGGTGATTTAGTTTTAGAAAATGCTTCACGTTACAAAAATTATGCAGATTATAAAGCACTTATAGATGCTTATGGCAAATATGTGATTACCCCAAGTCAGAAGAAAAGAAGCTTAGACATTGTTACTCCCCTATTAACTTTAAAAACAGGCGAAGATGCGCTCGCTTTCTCTTATCCTGATAAAGAGGGTAAAACGGTTACCATGGCAAGCCTAAAAGGGAAAGTTGTTTTGGTTGACGTTTGGGCAACATGGTGCGGCCCTTGTAAAGCAGAAATCCCTCACCTTAAAAAATTGGAAGAAGAAATGAAAGGTAAAGACGTACAAATCATTAGCTTAAGTACTGATGCGGTTACGGATAAAGATAAATGGTTAAAGATGATCAAGGATGAGAATTTAGGTGGCATGCAATTATTCGCTGGCGGACCAGGCAATGAATTTTCACAGTATTATAAAGTAAATACCATTCCTCGCTTTTTAGTTTTTGATAAAAAAGGAAAGATTGTAACTGTCGATTCACCACGTCCTTCTAACCCTGAGTTAAAAGCTTTGCTAGAAAAAGAGTTAGCAAAATAATCAAATAGGCTTGCCTAAAAAGGCAAGCCTTAATTTAAAGTGTATGTTAAAAATTAAACAAATAATGCTTTCATGCATTGTAATGGTCTGCTTATTGCCAAAAATTTACGCACAAACTGATAGCATTACGATTAGTGGAAAACTAAATGGGCTAGCAAACAAAGGGGTTTACATTGCTTTCGCCGATGATGAAGGCAAAACCAAAAGCTATAAAACAATAGCAATGAATGATGTCTTTTCTTTCAAAGTTCCAAAATTGAAAAGTCCTGCCACGGCACGTTTTGATGTTAGTTTTAATAGAGGATTATCAGCAACAGTGAATGGAAGCTCAATTGGCAACCCTGCACCTGTGTTAGACTTATTCGTTTATGATAGGGACATCAGAATTGTTGGCGAGGCTTCGTTAGTACAACTAGCTATGGTAACTGGTGATGATGAAAACAATTCGTTCAATGTTTACAAACAGCAGATTAAAGCCGATGAACAACAAGTTTATGAAACTACTGTTGCCTTATTTAATGCGAAATATCACAATCAACCTTTAGCAGGCGATGCAAATGCATTGCAAGAAGAAGCCAATGCTGCTCGTTTTCGCACATATCAAAAACAAAAAGACTTCGTAGTAGCCCATCCTGATGCTTTTGCATCGGTTTTTTTAATGAGTAGGTTACAAAATCTTTATAATGCCAACGATTACACAAAAGTGTGGAACAGCTTGTCGGATAAATATAAGAATCATCCTGCAGCAAAAGGGATTAATGGCTATATCGCAAAAATAAGCAGCACACTTGCAGGTGCAACTGCGGTTACATTTGAGAGAAGAGACAAAGACGGTAAATTTATCAATCTAAGTGCTTATAAGGGAAAAACCATCCTGCTCGATTTTTGGGGCAGCTGGTGTGGCCCTTGCCGAGCTAGTCACCCTCACTTAAAAACATTATACGACAAGTATAAGTCTAAAGGTTTTGAAATTATCGCCATCGCACACGAACGTGGTAAAACGATCGAGGAATCAAAAGCCAATTGGCTTAAAGCAATTGCAGAGGATGGGATTAACTGGGTGCACATTTTAAATCAAGATGGTATCGAAAAGCAAGATATTGTAAAAAGCTATCAAGTAACTGGGTTTCCTACCAAAATTTTGATTGATCAAAACGGAAAAGTCATTCTTCGTGTTACGGCTAGTGCTACGGATGATATTGATCAAGAATTGAAGAAAATTTATGGGTTTTAAACCGTCGTAAGAAGGAACCCCTTCATTAGGAAAACCTGTCATTGCGAGCCTAGCGAAGCAATCTCAACGTAATTCCAAAGGAGATTGCTTCGCTAGGCTCGCAATGACGGAACTGTTACCCACAACGGACGCCTCACAATTTCACAACAAAAACAACATTAACACACAACTAATGAATAAAATAATCATATTTTTCCTGTTGGTTACTTCCCTCAACGCTACTGCGCAAGAAAGCAAGCAACTGGTGAGTCAGCTAAATGAGGTTTTCCAACAAAAGAAAATCGACCCGATTAAAGGAAATTTAGACTCTAGTTTCTCCATCGGGGCTTACACTAATAGGTCGGCACTAGGCATGTTCCAAACCCTATCACAGCGATATGCCTGTGATTCAATTGTCTTTAAAAAAGAAAGTCCTGTTTTAACCAATAAAAAAATTGAGGTTACCTTCTACCCTACCGGGAAACCAGCATTGGCAAGTGCCATTTATACAAAAGCAAATAAAATAGTATACATTGATTTATTCGACCAGCTCTATGGGATGAATCGCTATCAGCCCTCAAAATTAAGAGCTAAAATTCCATTTGAGGTAATCGACAATGCAATTGTATTAACACTGAAGTTAAATAATTCTCCCCGCCCGCTTAAGTTCTTATTTGATACGGGTGCCGATGGGATGGCGATTAGTGAAGCGCTAGCAGACACCTTAGGTTTAAAAGCAACTAGGAAACAGAATGCATCAGTAGTAGGTGGTTCCATGCAAATTTCAATCTCCGAAAAAAACGATGTGCATCTAGACACCTTCGTTCTTAAAAATCAAAGCATCGCCTTATTTAAAGACTTACATAAAGGTACTGATGGACTCATTGGTAACACGATGACCAAACAATACATCACTAAAGTAGATTTTGATAAAAAAGAACTCTCCCTTTATGATTTTGGCACTTATACCTATGAAACAGCGGGAAAATCAGTTCCAATTACTACGCCAAACGGGTTGTTTATCATCCCAGGCACAGTAGCGGTAACGGAAAACCAGGCCAATGTTGGTGAATTTGTTTTTGATACAGGGGCTTCCTATAGCTTAATTTGTTTTAGACCTTTCGTAAAACAACATAAGCTACTCGTAAGTGGGTTTAAATCCGATTATCATGGCACCACTACCAGCATGGGCATGAGTACACCAACTTACAGCGGTAAAGCAAAATCTTTCACTTTTGCCAATATGCCCAGTGTTACCGATTTCCCGGTTACTTTAATGGCTGGTGGCGGACAAAGCGAAACTTGGAATCCTGGATTTGATGGTTCCATTGGAATCAGGTTGATTAGTCGCTATAATTTTACCATTAACCTACAGCAAAAGGAAATTCATTTAACACCCAATAAGAGTTTTACCAATCCTAATGATTTTGTACTAGGCAGCTATTTATTTGGTTTCGATTTAAAGGGCGAGTTAAAAGTAATGAGCCAAGTAAGCAATTTTGGAGGTACAGAAATCCTTAAAGCGGGAATGCAAATTACCTCCATTAACGGCATCACCAGAGAGCTCTTATTAAAAGACCCTAAAAAATTGCAAGGGATTACAGCCTTACCAACAGGTTCAGTAATTAAGCTCCAATATATACAAGGTAATGTTAAACAAAGCACTACCCTAACCAAATCATAAACCATGGACAAAAAAATAACCTTACTCGCTTTATTGGTCTTTAGCTTAACGGTTAGTTATGCTCAAAGTCAGCTTTCGTTTGCTCAAGCCCTTAGCAAAGCAAAAAAAGAAAATAAACTAATTTTTATCGATTGCTACTTTACAGGATGTATTCCCTGTGAGCAAATGGACAAAGACGTATTTCCAAATCCAACCGTAAGCAAAGCCCTGGAAAATGACTTTATTACCTTAAAAGTTAATGTTTTCACAGAAAAATTAGGTGATACATTAAAAGTTCAACACATATTAAATGGTTTCCCTACTTTTTTAGTATTAAATGGTGATGGCAAACTGGTGGTTAATACTTCAGGCTACCAAGACCCAGGAGATTTGATCCAACTTTTAAATGATGCCAAAACCAAATTTAAAAAGGGGGCTTATCTAAATGGTTATGCAACCGAGTATAATGAACAGAATTATCCTGCCATTTATACCGAGTTTGCTAAGACACGAAAAGGACTAAATAGGGAAACCTTAGCAACTTATAGTGCCTCAGTTAAAGATTTTAAGGCTAATTATGCCCTGTTACCCTTTTTAATTGGCCGGACAACAAATGAACAAGTTAGCGCTGCAATTATGGAAGACTATTCAGGCTATGCCTCTGTATACGGGGTAGAAGTATTGCAACCTGTAGTTGATCGCATGCTAACACAAGAGGTAGACTATAGTTTAAAAGTAACTAGCTCGGAACAAGAATTTGAAAATTTCTTAGCTGAAAAAGCAAAGGCATTTCCTTCTAAAGAATGGAGAGTGTGTTTACAAACTATTGCTGATCGCTACTATTTAGGGCTTAAAAAAGATACTACGGGCTATTTAAAGTTTCGCGTCAAGAATCCTGCAATCAACAACTTCCACTTAACAGCACTTTACCGTAATATGTTAGATAAAAAGCAGCTAAACCCGGAAAGATTGGAATTATTTGTAGCATGGGCTAAGGGAGCAATTAACCCTAATACGACCATGGAAATAATTAAAGCTGCAGCAAACATGAGTAAAGCAGCCGGAAAATTAGCAGACTACCAGAAATTCTTGCAAATGGCAATAGATAAGGCAAAGAAATATCAAATGCCTTATGCCGACCTAGAAGCTAGCTTAAAGACGGCTTCTTAAACACACATACAATAAATTTAATAAATAGTTAGTTAAGAAAAACCTTACCTGGATGGGTAGGGTTTTCTTTTACAACTCTCCCAACAACTCTTTTGCCTGTTGATAACGCGTAGTCCCAGCTGGTATTTTCTCTAGCCAAGCTTTACAATCAACTTTGTTATTTGCTTTTAAATAACCTAACGCAATTGCGTAAGCTGCGTCATATTTTAACACCGATTCTCCATTGTAAATGGGCGTAAGTATTTTCCTTGACTTTTCAACTTCACTAGTTTTTAATAAAGAAAGGCCATAATAGTATCCAATCATGGAGTTTGAGCTTTGCTCAGAATATAATTTTTCAAGCATAACCGTGGCAGCTGCATAATTTTTTGCATTGTACAGCGACGCAGCTTTATCTAAATCACCTGCTTCCGTTGCCCCTCTTTCCGTTACCAGCATATCACCTTGATCGCTATAGCTATCATATAAATTACTATTCCACGGTGCCCAAATGAAAAGCCCAATCACCAACACTGCTGCGATAGCACCTAACCATTTAATTGCAGGCTTAAACGAAACAACCTTAGTTTCTGGAGCAAAGTACTGTTTATTAAAGCCTTTTAAGGTTTGCTCCAAAGCTTCATCGCTGGTTAACTTCATCTTTAAGCTCTGGTGAATATCTTCGTAAGCTTTTAAATGCTGTTGCAATTCGGTTTCACTAACTAAACGTGCTTCAAAATCAGCAATTTCAGCATCGTCCATATCCCCCTCAACATAACGGGCAACCAATAAGATTTTATCTTCATTCATCATTTCTATCTTTTAAATGAACTAATTTAACTAGGCTTGCCATACATTCTGATTTCTTTTTCCTTAAATAACCATAGGTTACACCAAGTGCTTCTGCTACCTTTTCTTGTGCATCACCCTGCATGCTCCATTTAATAATTTCCTTGCAGCGCTCTCCCAGTTTTTCGAAAGCAGCTAAAAATAAATCGGCTTGTGTTGCTTGTTCTTCTAGCCGCTCAGCCTGTTCAAATGTATCCTCACCAATTAGTAATAAATCATCCTCACTATTTGTTACCGGTAAAACAGATTTTTTCTTTAAAGCATTTAACCATTTCCGCTTGCATACTAATAATAAGAAGGGTTCGAAAGGACAAGTAAGCTGTAAATCCTTATACTTTGCCTGGTTATAGATATCAACCAAAGCTTCCTGAAAAATATCTTCAGCATCATTTGCCGTACCATTATTAAAAACAATAAAGGATTTTACCTTACCTGCACATTTCTGATAGATCTCATTGATAAGTCTAGCGTCATTATTAACTAATGCTATTAAATAGCGCTGGTCTAGATGTAAGGTTTTTGCCATTGGCGATAGATTTCAGGCTAATTTAAAAAATAAAAGGAAAAGGGGGGTAACAAATTTTTAGTCTTGCTGATATACTATCAAAACCTATGAAATGGCGCACGCTGAAAAGCCTTAAAAGAGTAAGCAAAACTTAAAATTAAAAATCATGAAAAAGTTAAATTTAACCTATGCAATCGTTGCAATTATAATTCTATTCTCTGCAGCATGTAAAAAAGATGGAACAATTATTACCAAAGCTAAATCGGCTAAAGAATTTGCGGCCACTTACGGACCAGGCATACAAAGCATCAAAATTAACGGTAGCACTTCAAACACCTTTACCTTAAAAGGCGGAACAAAAATTATCATCCCTGCTGGCGCTATTAAATTAGGTGGAGTTCCAGTAACTGGAGAAATTAACATTGATGCGATGGAAGTTTTAAAAAGAAGCGATGTTTTATTTAGTGGCACCAATACCAATCACATCAGCGGTGCACCCTTAGCATCAGATGGTTTTATCTATTTGAATGCAAGTGTAAATGGCACAAAAGCAGACAAAGCCTTAAATGCAGCCATAAAAATTTCCATTCCGGCAAATAGGACTGGTTTTACCCAGATTTGGGAAGGGGTAGAAAAGGTGGGTGCAGCTGATCAAATGGCTTGGCAAGCACCAGTGGGGAATCCAAATGGCGCCGGTGTGCAAATTAAAGGCGAAGTAGATGCAGCAGCCGGTTCATTCACGTTCGACATGGGTAACTTAGGCTGGATCAATTGCGATGTGTTTTATAGCTATGCGAACCCAAAAACGACTACCCGCATTACATTGGTAAATAACCCTGGAACGTTAGCTTCTTTCAGAGCATTTAGCGGCGAAACTTTTGTATTCTTCTGCGCGAAAGGAAGTAATGTTGCGGCACAGATCTATACTTTAGATGGCCCTAACAAAGTGAAAAGTTATGACAACATGATGCCAATAGGTGTGGAGGGCAAATATTTATCATTCTCCATCAAAGACGGTAAATATTATTATGCCGAACTTGAGACTACCATTGTTGCTGATCAGCAAGTTACCTTAACCTTAGTTGAAACAACTGAAGCACAGGTACAAGCAGCAATCAATAGTTTAAACAACTATTAGACTTACGAAGTTTGCCTTGCGCTTGGCCTTTCTAACTTCGTAAGTCAGTTTGCCTTGCGCTTGGATTGTCCAACTTTGTAAGTAGACCAGATGAGGCCTAATTGGTCTCATCTTTTTCTATTGTGGATAAATTTATATAAATTTAATGATGATGAAAACGGTACTTTTTATTTTACTATTGCTGGGGATAGGTTCAACTTATGCACAGGTTATACCAACTGATACCGTGCCCGCCATTATCAATTACACCAATGTAAATGGCCTTACCAAATTTACCTCAGAATTGAGGCCCTTAAGAGCAATTGCAGGTGCACCTGCCCCTTTCTATACCTATTTCTGGGAATTTGGAGATGGTGGTTTCAGCTTTGAACAAGAACCAACGCATATTTACAAGGGCAATGATCCGATACTAGCAAGGCTTTATGCCACCAATAATTACGACGATGGGAAAAGACCCCCAACTAAACCTAGGCCAATTAAACCGGCTTCCACAAAACCAATGATTGCATCAAATAGTAAAGAGCCAACTTTATTTAAAATGGGCGGTAATATAGAATTGAAAAGTAACTGTATGCCAAAACCAGGAGATGATATGATGCTGGTGTTCGGTTACCGAAATAAAGCAGAAAATGGTCAACAGAGTTTAAATGGAACCGTTGCTATTTTATTTAATGACAAGGAGTTTACCAATAACAATTTTATTTTAGCTGAAACAAGAGCTTATCATGGGGAGAAAAAAGCAGATTTAAAAACTTTACTGACTACAGCTTACTTGCCAATTAAAAAAAATAACCCACCTGTTTATTATGCATCATTGAACGAAATACCGCTTAAAACAGACGAACAAGTACTCTTAAGCGAAAAAGCTAAAGATTTTAAAAGCAATGAAACCTGGCGTTTCGAGAACTTAAAACAAAACGAAGAGCGCTTTTTGTTTATGCATTTTAAAACTACGCCAGAGATGATTAAAGACACCAATGCCGTAGTGAGGCTTACTGCTGTTTTCATTCCCGATAATCCGCTGGTAGAAAAAGAGTTTTTCAACATGGAATTGCAAATTGTAGCCTCCCATGACCCCAATAAAATGGTGTTGAGAAAAAGCAGGATGAACTATCGCTTTACTGGAAAAAATAGAGAATTAACCTATAAAATTAGATTTCAGAATACAGGAAAGGGACCTGCAAAAAAAGTTGATGTTGCTGTAAATATTTCCGAAGTCTTCGATCAGCAGACAATTAAAATCACTAAGACAAAACCTGAAGTAATTAACTGCGATTCTGCCTATACCAACCAGAGCTGCATCAAAATGATCAAAGGCACCGATAGTGTACACTTTGTATTTAGCAATATCTATTTACCTGGGCTACAGCAAAAAGGCGTAAATGATGCTGATTCGACCATGGGTTTTGTAGAATATAAAATCAAATTCAAGGAAAAGCCTAAAAAACTTCCTATTAAAAGCGGTGCGGCTATTGTGTTCGACAAGAATGAGCCAATTTATACCAACAGAGCTGTGGGCCGATTTAAAATGGGCCTTTCGCCGGGTTTAATTGCAGGTTATGGCTTCCCTTTTGAAACCTACAAAAAGAACTATATGAACAATAAGAATATAGTGATTGGGGCAAGCTTAGCTCCATATGCGCCGCATAGGTATTATTGGCAAGTAGAAGCCTATTTAAATTCTTTTAAAGAAGGGGCGGATTTGATAAGCTCAGAAGGCTTGGGTAAAGATACTGTAGTGAACAGAATACCTTATCGGATATTAAGTAAAGATTATACAAAATATAAAAAGGTGAGTACCTTGAACATAGTGCCTGCCCAGTTAAGATATAATGTTAACAAATTTGTAGGTGTGGGTGCTGGTGCACTGGTTTCATT